>CAKZTD010000051.1 GCA_937921595.1 uncultured Saprospiraceae bacterium | reverse complement strand
AGTCAATTGAACACTTCCTCCAGTCTGAATACTATTGGTTCTAATAAAAAAAGTATCCGCTGTACTTTCTAAAATCAAGTTGTGGCTAATCCTCCAATTCGAAAATAAATCCAATAAACCAGCATCCGCTAAGCCACCTTGCAAAGCTCCAGCCTGCCCTCTCCCACGCTTCCTTTCTTCTTGCGCTTTTTTCTCTTCTTCAAAAGTCTTAGTTGAACTAGTCGATTCTTTTTTAAATATTTTCAAAATATCTTTTACAGTAATTCCCGAGTTGATTCTAAAATTTGACCGCACATATCGTAGATAACCACCACCAGCTTTCTTTTGCAAAATACTCGTACGATCACCGTCTTCATCTATAGAGTAAGGATCAAATTCTGTTCTAAAATTAAAAGTCGTTACGCCATTAAAAAAACGAGTTGTTCCAGTCACACTCACCTTACTCCACTGCATACTATCTGCCGCAAAATTATAACTACCCGAGGTATAAATATTATCGAAAAGTTTAAAGTTCTTAGTCGTCGAATCCTGATCCGACCAATATTTCGCTTCGAAAATATTATTGAGCGAATAATTTAAAGCCATTTGTTTTCCTCCAGTAGGAGCATCATCATAGATCCCATTTTCAAAAAGAGAATAACGAATGGGATCATTTTCTAATGGCCTCAAATCAGAATCCACATAATCAAAATACCCAAAACCATCTGTAGTATAGTCGGGCGTATAATTAAACGATACCGATGGTTTTATAACATGCCTAATTCCCCTCAGTTTTCCTTTCGAAAATTGGCGAACACCAAAAATCTGCGTCCCGACAGAAACACCAGTAGAAAAAAGCCGGAGTGGATTAAATCCGAATTCGCGGAGTTCTGCAATCTGCCCATATTGAACCGTATCTAATCTCAACTGAATAGAATTAGTATCTCCAGGCTCTAATTGGGAAAAAGTTGAATCAACCACAAAAGTCTCTTCTAATACTTTCTTCGTTCGATCAAAATACCAAATCTCTTTATAGTCTACACTTGGCGTAACATTGAAATATTTAAAAATTCGAAAAGAAGCATTAGAATTCGCCGTATGTTTAATTCCAAATCGTGCATCTTCCAAGGTTTGTTTAGAAAACAAAGTAGTATCTGTTGTTGTAAATCTATTTTGTGCAACCGCCTTATATTGGAAGCTTACTTTTTCGTACCATTTGTCTTCATTATCGAGCGAATTTTTTCTTTTAAAAGGATAAATCCGATTCATATTAAAATTAAAAGACGGCAGTGTAATATCCATTCTCCTAGTTTGAGTATTTTGAGAATGGTTCATCGACATGGACAACGAATAAGGCTTTCCAGGAAAACTTTGATTATAAGTTACACTAGATGTCAAGGTATTTTGCAAAACACTTTGAGCATCATTTTGATTTAAACTTTGAAAATTATTCGTTTGAATATTTACACTAGCACTCAAGCGGCGAGTTGGATGAGCCTTAGTATCTTGGCTGTGATTAATTCGAATACTCCAAGATTTTTGACTTAATTTTTGAGCCCTCTCTTCGGTCTTTCTATCTGAAAAACCAAGACCAATACTTCCGCTATATTTATATCTTTTTTTATAACGCATGTTGGCGTTCAAGCCCCATGTCCCTCGTGTATAAATCATTCCTTTCAACGTCAAATCTGTATACTCTCCCATCGGGAAATACCAGCCTACATCTTTCAATCCAAAACCCCAAGCATCAGAATATTCGTAATCCTGAGGAAAGATCAATCCAGTCCTTGGTCCATCGGTTAAAGGAAAAAAAGCGAAAGGCAACCAGATAGGTGTTCCTATACCTCCGAGTTCTAAATTCGTAGGTCCCACTACGACCACATCATTGGGAATAATCTTTTGTTTCTTACTTCGAAGTCCAAAATGAGGCTCTCCTGGATGACTACAAGTCGTAAAGATCGCATCTTCACTAAATATCACATCTCCTTTCCGATTGTCCTCTTTATTTTCACCAAAAAAGCCAGCCTTCTCTCCTAGTATATATAAGTCTTGCTCGGTAGTGGTCGCGTCGTAAATAATCCCTTTATTGGTCTGAAAATTATACCGAATCTTTTTAGCATCGAATTTTTGATCCTTCTCTTCAAAAACAGGAAATCCACTCATTTGCCCAACACTATCAGGAAGACCAGAAGCCAGAACAATATTGTCGCCCATATTGAATTCAATATAATCCGCCGTTACTTTCAAAGAATTATAAGTAACATAAGCATCCCCAAACAGATAAACTGTTTCATTTTCAATATCAAACCACATTGAATCTTGAGAATTATAATCAATCGCAGCATCCAATGATTCTTCGGAAAGTTTCACACTATCCAAGTCTACCCGAGGGCCATTAGGATTGGTTGTAGTTTGTGGAGCTGTGGAAGTTTCAGGACGTGAACCACCGTTTTTTAGAAAGTCAGGCATTTCTTGCTGCTCAAATTCTTCTTTGGTAGGTTGACGCAAAATTGAATCACCTGTTGTGGGTGGTATAATTTGTGCATAAGTGCTTAGGAGGCACACACAAGTAAATAAAAATGTTATATACAGTTTTGCTTTCAAATGAATTTGCACTATTTTGTGGCGAAAGCCGAAATTAGCTTAAAACCACTGGTTTTCAACACTTTATATTAAAAAAAATTATTTGACGGAATTATTTAAAATCTATTTTTTTCAAGATATTTGAAATATCATCTCATAACTTCCTAAAAGTCAGTTATTTTGATAATTTTTCAAAATCAAAACAGCTTTTAAACAATTTTATCCGTCACTTTGGCAATTTAAGTTTTAGTTTTCGTACAGATATTGCGCAAATCTAAAATCTTTCTCGATTAACCTACTAAAAAACGGCAGAGAAAACGATGAAATCATCATACCTCTCAATAACGATCTTAATTGCGTTTTTGCCTGCTTTCATACCAACATTTAACACTTTTGATGTTGGCGGTAAAAATGAAACACTATCTAAATCATTAACAGCCCCTGTTAATCCGCATGCTCATACCCACTCTGGAACTTGTTTTTTTCAAGATCATCAACATCAGGAATCTGAAACTTCAGAGCAAATTGCTTTTGGTGCTGATCTAGGTAAATTCATTAAGGAGACTAGAATTGGTGATGCGAACTACCGAATCAAAAAAGTCGTGATCGATCCTGGTCATGGTGGAAAGGATCCGGGATGTAGCGGAACAGGGACTCGTGAAAAGGAAATTGCGTTAAGTATTGGTCTACAATTAGGTAGAACTTTACAACAATTCTACCCAAACGTAGAATTTATCTATACCCGTCAAAGCGATGTATTTGTTACTTTGGACAGAAGGGCTCAGATCGCCAATGAAGTGGATGCTGATCTTTTTATCTCTATTCATTGCAATTATTTTCCACATAGCGCCAATCCTAAAGGCTCAGAGACTTATGTTTTAGGTTTGCATAGAGCGAAAGATAATCTCGAAGTAGCAAAACGGGAAAATGCATCGATTTACTTTGAAGATAATTACGAGCAGACCTATGATGGTTATGATCCAAATTCAACAGAAGGTCATATCATCCTTTCTATGTTTCAAAATGCTTTTTTAGAACAAAGTATTCTATTTGCGAATAAGATAGAAAAGAATATTAAAAACAATACTCAGCAACGTAGTCGTGGTGTAAAACAGGCTGGCTTTTTAGTTTTAAGAAAAACGACAATGCCGAGTGTTTTGGTAGAAACAGGTTATTTGAGTAATGTAAAGGATAATAAATTTTTAGATTCTCAAAATGGAAAAGCGCAAATCGTAAACGCTATTGCTCAGGCTTTTTCAGAATATAAAAGTGAAGTGGAATCTGGTTCGACTCAAATCGAACCTCAAGTATATGCAGCCACTACTACTCGACGTAGAAGTTCGGCTCAAAATATTCAAGCTGCTCCAGTTCCTGTTCCAACACCAAGGAGGGTACAGCCTGTAGCTACAGCACCGGTTCCACAAAGAAAAGTTCAACAAAACACACCAATATTGACTGCTAAATCAGGAGCACTAAGCTCTCCGAATCAGATTTCTAAGCAGTCCTTGATTCTTTCCAATAGTAAAACTCCTACAATCAATCCAAAGAGACCTGTTGCAACAACAGAGGCGCCCATCAAGTATAAAGTGTTATTAACTTCTGCTACAAAGCTGGTTGATACCGATAAAGGGCCTTGGAATGATATCCCTTATTCTGTTCAAATTGTTAAAGATGGTAGCAATTTTAAATATTTGGCTACTGGTTTTAATAATTTCGAACAAGCAGTAAGTGCGAAATCTGCTTTACGCAAAATTGGTTTCAAAGAAGCTTTTTTAGTAGCTTATCAAGACGGGAAACGAATTGATATGAAGGTAGCAATGTCGAAAACAGGAGTAAAGTAGAAAACATTTAACAAAGGAACAGCGTAATAAATTAACAATAGGAAAGCATATTGCTAACTATTGATTTTATTGACTTAATAACTTGTTAGCTTACTAACTTGTTCGCTTGATCGCTTGTAAACTCAAAACCTTTGCTATCTTTGCGCATTATTGTAATAATACCCAGTATAAACGTCTTTTGGTTTAGGGTAGCTATAATCAAAATCCTATTTTATGTCTAATGAAACTAAAGTTGGTATTCTCGCTGTAGTGTCGATTGCTATAATGATTTGGGGATACAAGTATTTGAAAGGTCAAAACATTCTTACGAGTTCTAACCTTCTGTATGTTGAATATCAAGAAACAGACATGCTCGCAGTTTCTTCTCCTGTATTGATCAGTGGCTTTGAAGTTGGAGTTGTTGCAGACATGTACCTTAAGCCTGAGGATATGCAAACAATCGTAACGGTCTTAGATATTGATAAAGATATCAATGTACCTAAAACGGCAATTGCGGAGCTGATTTCTACTGATGTAACCGGTGGAAAAGGGATTAATCTTAGTTTTAAAAAGCCTTGTAAAGACGGAGATTGTGCCGTAAGTGGAGACTATCTGAAAGGTGTTTCCAAAGGTTTGTTAAAATCTATGATTCCTCAAGAAGAATTAGAAATATATTTAGCTCAGTTGGGTGGAACTGTCGGAGAAGTTTATGATACTTTAAATCAAAGATTAACGGATCCAAATGCAGAAGGAATTGGTAAAAGTTTTCAGGATTTCTCTGCAACTTTAGCCAGCTTAAATGCGACAACTGCAAAATTAGATCGCCTAATTGCAAGATCTAGTGGAGCGATTGAAGGTTCTTTAAAAAACGTGGAAGCACTCACCAGCAAGCTTAACAACAATATGGCTTCTGTTGATTCTATTTTAGAAAACACTTCAGCATTGACTGCCAAATTAAATAAAATCGATCTCGATAAAACCATCAACGGTACGGCTGAAAATGCTAACGAAGCGATCACTAAACTAAAGGCAACTTTGGAAGGTGCTGATAAAGCAATGGCTGAAGTCACTGCCCTACTCAATGGAGTAAAAGCTGGTGAAGGTACGGTCGGGAAATTATTTACTGATGATGGTCTTTATTTTAAATTGACTAAAGCTAGTGAGCAATTGGAAAAATTCCTGCTAGATTTTGAAACGCACCCGTATAGATATATGCCTTTGAAGAGTCGAAAGAAAGTGAAGCGGTATGATAAGAAGGATGGAAAAAATTAGACTTGATCACCTGCGCTGAAAGTGATAAATTACCTACGGTAATAGTGATAGTTCCGAATCGGCAAAGCCTCTCGGAAGGGATAGATCATCTTTGATTATAGGGATAGATTGCCTGCGGCAATAGTCATCTATCTGCTGAGTTTTCAAAGATACCAATTTTTAGTTTCTTCGCTTTACCAAGCAAATGCGCCACTATTGCCACAGGCAATCTATCCCTCATCACTTTCCCGAAGGGAATTCTATCCCTATTTTTTCTTCGAAAAAATCTATCCCTTATTAAGTTTCTTAAAATAAATCTTCCCGTCAATCACCACTTCCAGATAATATACACCAACAGCAATACTATTATTGATAGAAAGTGTATATTCAATTGGCAAAGTCTGTACTAGTTTTCCTGCTCCATCCAGTAAACGAATTTGTTCGATCCCTTCTGTATTTGACAATTGTAAAGTCGAAGCAAAAGGATTAGGATATACATCAATTTGTAAAGCATTCAACTCTCGAACTGGTGTATCGAATGAACTTTCATAAGCTCCGATATCAATCGTCACACCTTGAAAACGTTCAACTCCAGCTAAGTCTAGAGTAGCCATTATTCCATCAGGATTTCCTGTGTCGACACATGGGCTAATTTCATTCGGAACGAAATCCATCCCTAACTCTGAACTAGTATTATTAAAATCATCATACGGTCCAGACCCTACCAAATATTGAGCTAAAGAACCATCTGCACAAAGGTTTCCTCCAGACGAACCAACGGTTGCGGTACTGTCCTGATTATTATAAGAATCAGACACACTAGATAAGATGGTATTTTGTAATTGTGTGTGGCCACCATTGGCTTGCATCAAATTACTTTCGTTCTCAATCATCGTTACATTGGTCATCCAAAGACTATCTTCATTAGAAATCGTACTATTTCCATCATTCATATTGAATCTTGAATTTTCGATAAAGACCTTCGAGACACCACTTGTAATCCCTATTGCAGCACCTTCTCCATCACTGCTGTTGTTTTCAAAGATGCTGTTTGTAATTTGAGCATTACTTGCAAAAGTAATATTTACAGCTCCTCCACCTCCAGCATTTACATCAGTAGCTTCTGTTGTATTTCCATCAAACATGGTATTATCAATCGTCAAATTTTCTCCGCTAGAAGAAATTGCGCCACAACATTCTCCTGCTGAATTTTCAGAAAAAATGGAATTTAGAATTGTTCCATTTGGGCCAGAGTTACTTACTCCCGGAGCAAAAGAAACAATAGCTCCTCCAATATCTCCAGCTATGTTATTATCAAATACACAACTATCCAAAGTATAATTCATTGGCCCATCATCATTATCATTAAAGAACAATAAAGCTCCTCCAAGTCCTGATGCTTCATTATCTTCAAATATTACTCTTTTAAAATCTGCACCGACAAATGATCCATTATTAACAATTGCCGCCGCCGCCGCATCACCACCAATACTTGTAGTATTACCGTCGAATATACAATCTTCAACGTTCAAAAAAGCCACATCAGAAGATGAAGACAAATAAAAACCTGAAGCAAAATCTGCTTCATTATCTTCTATAATAATATTTTGAAGATCAATAGATATACTAGGGATACCTCCTCCAAAATTATCCGGTAAATTTTGAATCGTAATTCCTGCGCCATATCCACTACCATTTATGGTAGAAATATTTTCAGAAAAATTACAACTGTCCATCGTAATCTGACTTTCAGGAAAGAAATTATTAAAAGCAAATCCTGCACCTCTCGGTGCTTCATTACCTTCAAAAGAAGTTCGTCTAATTTCAACCGAAGGTGCTGGAAAAGGGCTACCTGAATTTTGAAAAATAAATACACCACCTCCAATTGCTTCAATTGCAGTATTGTTTTCAAAAGAACAATCTTCAATATTCAAGTTTGTATTTCCTGCAATCAAAGCAGCTCCAAAAATTTGAGCCGTATTATTAGTAAAAGTCGAATTACTGATTAATGCTGAATTTTGTCCTTGGATTCGTACACCACCTAATTGACTAAAATTACTATCGAAAGAACAGTTATCTATAATGACACTACCAAATCCGATAAAAAAAGCACTTCCAACATAACCTGTGTTTTCTGAAAAAATACAATTCCTAATTATAACATTTCCACTACCAAAGATCCCATTACCTATCCAAGGAGCAACATCTAGAGCGCCTTGAGGAATTTCATCTTCTCGGCCATTTCCATTCAAAATAGAAACACCATCAACAGTAAAAGGATTCATTCCATCAACACCTGTAATTAAAACATTTCGCGCATTATCTTCTCTATTAGAAGTATAATCTCCTGCGATATCATCTCCATTTAAATCAGCACTAAAAATCGTAACATTGGCTTCCCAATCTCTTTCATCTAACATCGTTTCTGTTCCATTAAATCCACCATAAATAGATACCGCAGATGAAGCGGTAAAACGTGTGCTATCCAGAGTTGGCCCTGGTTGAGGTTTATAAATTCCAGCTGCAATCCATAATTCATTGGATGTCACTGCGCTATCTAAAGCAGTTTGTAAATCAGTGTAAGCATCTGCCCAGGAACTTCCATCATTCGTACCTGAGGTCGCACTTGCGTCAACATAGATTTGTGAAATTCCTGTTGTAAAAAAAGAGCAAAAAAGCAAAAGGGTAATTAATGTTCTCATTTAAAAATATTTTGATTATGAAATTGAGCTAGAACACTGATCAGGTAGAGTAACCTTATATAATTCATTATTTATAGAAATAGAATTGGTAGCTCAAAAGGTGAGGCATCCATAGCTTTGGAACAAAATACAAAACTTTTCTTATTCCTAAGTTTAGTATTTATTAAAACTTTGGTTTGATTGTGTGAACGGAGGGATTGCCTATGGCAATAGAGATAGTATTAAATCGACTGCGTCTGTTTAATAGGGATAGATCATCTCTGATGATAAAGATAGTTCCCTTCGGGAAAGTAATGAGGGATAGATTGCCTATGGCAATAGTCGCACGATTTTTTAGGTAAGCAAAGTACTTAAGATTTGTGTCTTCGAATTACTCAACAGAAGCATGACTATTGCCGTTGGCAATCTATCCTTATTCCGATTTATCGAGACTATCCCTATCACCGAAGGTGATCTATCCCTTTTTTCAAGCGCAGCGAGAAAAACTAAATGATATTTACTTCTGGAGTCAAAGCAATATTGAATTTATTTTTCACCGATTCGATCACTCGTTCAGCATGGGCCTTAATTTCTGAGCCTGTCGCATTTCCGTAGTTTACAATGACGAGTGCTTGCTGAGCATGACTACCGGTGTTACCGATTTTTTTACCTTTCCAACCGCATTGTTCGATTAGCCAGCCAGCCGGAATCTTTACTTTGCCGCTAGGTAGATCATAGAAGACGATGTTCGGAAATTGTTGTTGCAAGTTTTTAAACTTACGCTTTGATATTTCCGGGTTTTTGAAAAAGCTACCAGCATTACCGAGGACTTTGGGATCTGGTAATTTGGAAGAGCGAATTTGAATGACTGCATCGCTGACATTTTTGATCGAAGGCTTTTTTATTTTCTTTTCTTTTAAAATGGATTGGATGGCACCATAAGAAACATTGATTTTAGGGTTCTTAGACAATCGAAAAACGACTTTAGAAATGAGTACCTTCCCTTTTAATTTCTTTTTAAAAATACTATCTCTGTATCCAAATTGACAATCGTTTTTGAAGTATACTTTTTTCTTCCCAGTACTTAGATCGATGGCTTCTAATTTTACGAAAACGTCTTTTAACTCTACGCCATAGGCTCCAATATTTTGAATTGGGGAAGCCCCAACGGTTCCTGGAATTAGAGAGAGATTTTCTATACCACCTAATTTTTTCCGAATGGCCCAAAGTACGAATTGATGCCAATTCTCTCCTCCTCCGACCGCTACATGTACTTGGTTTTTAAATTCGCGGATGATTTCGATTCCTTTGATTTCATTTTTTAAAACTAAAGCTTCAATATTATTGGTGAGCAACATGTTACTACCTCCACCGAGAATGAATAATGCTTCTTTATTTCCTTTTAGAAAAGTGCTGATTGTTCTTGCTGATTTTATTGCAGCGAATTGCTTGGCTTTTGCATCGAGGCCAAAGGTATTGTATGCTTGGAGAGAATGATCTTTTAATATCTTCATTGTCTATCTTATTCTTGCTTCCCCACGTTATGCTTAGATTACTTTTTAAAAGTCGAGATAATTAATTTCTAGCAATCCTTGTTGGACAGGGACTTGTACTATTGAACCTGCTTTTTTCCCAGGGAATGGGTTTGTAGCATTTCTGATTTCATAAACTTTTTCGTCAATAAGGAGAACCATATCGAAGTTGGTGACTTTTAGTTTTTCTCCTTTTGTATAGCCGAATGGTTGATCTGTTCTAGCTCCGATACTTAGTAATTGTGCTTCTTTATATTGTACTGTTTTAAAATCCAAATATCGATTAGCCAAACTTACCAATAGCGGTGCAAAGGCTACGCTTAAAACAATACAGAGCATATAAATTCTCATTTTCTCGTAGGTATCTTTTACCTCCTGAGAATATTTTCGTGCGATGCCCAATCCTAAGATTAATCCTATTAGTCCGGAAAGAAGTAGAAAGAAACCAGGGTTTAATATTTTATTGAAATGACGAAGTTGAAATACATAAAGCACGATTAAAGTAACAATGAATATGACCGCTAAAATAGCTTTAAGATAACCTTCAGGAGTGAGTTTTATTCGATTGCCGGAGACTTCGGGAAGAGGGATCATTGTTCAGAGGTGAGGGGTGAAGAATGAGGAGTCAAGGACAGATCATCTGTGATGATAGGGATAGATTCGCTATGCGAATAGATACCAAAGGTTAAATAGGTTCGGTCCATTGTTTTGTTAGTTTAGATGTTTTCGAATTGTAGTTTTGCGAGGCTACTGTACATTCCATCTTCGATTGCAGATAATTCATCATGGGTACCTTGCTCTACTATTTTTCCTTGGTCGATAACAAAGATAGTATCCACTTCACGAATTGTTGCTAATCGGTGCGCAATAATTATTGAGGTTCGACCTTCCATCAATGTATTGAGTGCATCTTGTACAACTCTTTCACTTTCTGCATCTAGCGAAGAAGTTGCTTCATCTAAAAGTAAAATTGCAGGGTCTTTAAGAATTGCTCTGGCGATTGCAATCCTTTGACGTTGACCGCCTGAAAGTTTTACACCTCTTTCTCCTACAATGGTTTCCAATTGTTCTGGAAAGGTTTTTATGAATTCCCAGGAGTTGGATTTTTTTGTAGCTTCGAGAATTTCGTCATCGGTTGCATCTGGTTTTCCATAAAGGATATTTTCTCGGATCGTTCCACCGAAAAGCAAAACTTCCTGAGGAACTATCGCCATATTTTTTCGATAAGCCGAGATATCATAATCCGTCGCTGCTTTTCCATCAATCGTAATTCGGCCGCCATCCAATTCGTAAAACCGAAGAAGCAATTGTACAATCGTTGATTTACCAGAACCACTCGGTCCGACCAAAGCTACTTTTTGACCTTGCTTGATTTCTAAATTTAAACCTCTAAGAATCTGAATATCTGTTCTTGTCGGATAAGAAAATTTTACATCTTCATATCGGATATTTCCTTTAAATCGATGAGTACTCACTGTGCCACTCGCTTGAACATCGACCTCTGATTCCATATCAAGAATCTCCCGTACTCGCTCCGTCGCACCCAGTGCCCCCAATATCTGTGTGTAGAAATTCGCCAGACTCGCAATCGAGGCACCAATCACCGCAGTATAGGTAACGAAAGTAACCAATTGTCCAACCTCCATATTAATATCTGGATCAGCCACCATATTCGCACCAGTCCAAATAATAAAAATCAAAGCACCAAAAAACACCACAACAATAAAGACAGAAAAGATCGCCCGACCATGTGCATAACGCAAAGCAATCTCCACCATATTTCCCATTGATCTTCCATATCGAAGCGATTCAAACATTTCATTTGTAAAAGATTTGACCGCGCTAATAGAGGTAAGTGTTTCACTAAGTATCGTATTCGTATGCCCCAATGCCTCCTGACGTTCCTTTGATAATTTCCGAATAAATTTTCCAAAGAAAAACCCACCAATCACCACAATAGGAATCGTTCCCAACATAATCAAAGCTAACTTCGGGGTTGTAATCGCCAAGAATATAACTCCAACAATAAGGATTATAATCTGTCGAAGAAATTCCGCAATCGTAATAGAAAATGCTCCTTCGAGTTTTTCAATATCACCGGTCACCCGACTGATCAACTCTCCTACTCTACTTTTTTCATAAAATACGATCGGCAAAGAAATGAGCTTGGAATAAAGCGCCTTTCGAATATCTGCAATCCCATTCTCGGCAGCTCTCGCAAAGAGTACCACTCTCGCATAAGAGACAAATCCTTGTACGAATAGAATGACGACTAATAATTTTAGAATGTCATTAAGATCGAGTCCATAATAATCCTGACCATTGGCAATGTCCAACATCTTCCCGATCATAAATGGAAAGACCATAAAAACCAAACTACTCAAAAATAGTAGCACTAATCCTGCAAACAGATACCAGCGATAAGGTCGGACATATTCAAATACCCGGATCGCATCTCCTAAGCTTTCTTTGTCAATTTTTTTCTTGACTGCTTGCTCTTCTTTTTTCTTAGATAGTAGATCTGTATTTTCCTCGTTATTGTTTGCCATTGTAAGTTTCTAAAATGAGATGGTAAAAGTACAGCTATTTAACGGTTTATTAGGGCTTGAGGTTTTTGATTTTGTAAATTCCTTGTAAAAATGATAGATTGCTCCATCGTCGCGATAGGGATGGATTCGCTAGTCGAATAGAAGTTAAGGGATTGAAATTAAGTCTTTTTTTTGCATGTGTTGGAATTAAAGGATAGCTTTGTGGAATACTTCGCAAATATCCCATGTAATATATCGGTACTAGAGAATGCCCAATTTCTCAATCAAAAACCGATAATATGTTCGCCGAATTAAGATTTTACGCTGTTATAGCTGTTCTAGCTATGAGCTATGGACTGGAAGCACAATGTCCTCCGAGTATAAGTTCGCCTTCTGATAAACTAATCCTACAATATGAAATGGCTGACTTTCCTACTAATCTAGATAAGCTAGATACTAACTTGCCTAATGGAATTTATAATGATATAACTATTGTTTCTTTAATACCTACTTGGCAAACCTTTGGTCCAAATTTCAATTCTGTGGGTTTAACAGGAGATCTCACCATTCATTATACCGATGCTCCATCCGAGGAATGTGAATATGTGGATGGAAACCTTGTTGGTTTAGTTCCAGTCGAGCTGAGTTCTTTTATTGGTGTTTTAAAAAATGAAAACATTCTTCTCTCTTGGACAACAGAAAGTGAAAAAGAGAATTTGGGTTTTGAGATTGAACATTCTTATGATGGGGAACGTTTTTCGACAATTGGAATGATAGAGGGCGTTGGAAATTCGGAGGATACTCAGGAGTATGATTTTCTGGATGAAGGAGTGAGGATTCGAGCCTTGAGTAATACTGCTTATTATCGTTTAGCTCAGATAGATTTTGATGGTACGAAAACTTATTCGGATGTGGTAGCGATTGATTTGGGTTTTGATTTTGAAAAATTTGAGATTACGAAAATTACGGGCTGGGATTCTTCGGAACGAAAACTTCAGGTGCATTTTTATAATCCAGAAACGATTCGAAAAATTAATTTTTTGGTAACGGATATTAATGGTCGGATCATTGAAAAACGGTCTATTTTTCCTGTTGGTGGTTTGAATGTTTTTGAGGTGGACTTGTCGAATGATGAGAGTCCGTTTTACTTTTTGTCATTGAATAATGGAAAGGAAGTTGTTGGAAAGAAGGTGGCTTTGGGCTTGGATTATTGAGGAGAGAAGACACAGAAATTCACAGAGTTGATTTTTAATCATTATTGATTCTCAACAAACACAAAGGTTCTTGATTTTCTGCAGAGCAAATTTTGTAATTATTTTCTGATTGATAAAAACTTACTTCATCTCCAAGGTGGGTTTCTTTAAGGTAATTTATTTCCAATTTTTTTATTGGTGTATTGGGATCAAGATGGTTAAATAGCCACTCTGGATATTTGACATTATTGACATGACCGAGCATATCGATGTCGCTGTTTTGGACTTTATAGGCTCCGATTTTTGTTCCGTTTTCGAAAGGGGACAGTTTTTCTGCGGGGCCACAATCAGCAATTTCATCTTCCAAGATGACGACTTCTTCGCTATTGATTCGAACGGGTTTATGTGTATTGAAATCTATGGCTACCCAAAATGTAAATGCTGAAGCAAGTTGTTTTCCATTTTTAAAAATTGCGAAATGTCGATTGGAAAATGGCCCACGCATCATGCTCACCCAAGTATGAACCTCTACTTCATCAAGCCATAAAGGAAATTCTTCGACGGCTAAGCGGAAACGGTTTAACACCCAAAATCTATTATTGGATTGCATTTCAAAAAAACCTAACTTTCGAAAGTTAGCATGATTACCTGCGACTTCCTGAAATAGATTAGACAGCATCGGAATCGTTAATCGCCTTTGTTGATCGACCATATAGGCCATAATTTTGAAGGATTCTTTCCAGGTACCGTTAGTTTCCATTATGTTATGTCATTATACGCGCGAGAGCTAAATGCTCTCAGATAATTATATAATTTATGATGCTTCTTAATTCCATTTCTAATACACAGCACCCAGTTTTGATCCTATAAAACTAAGTAAATAAAAAAAAATCACTAAATTTGTTTTAGTAAATAAACATACACACCTAAGATATTCAATCTTTTTTTAATATTAACCTCAAAATTTCTAAACATGAGAAAGCTATTTTTTTCATTGGCATTATGCCTCTGTTTCTCCCTTAATTTATTTTCACAAGACTATGTTGTTCGTATTGCGGCCTTTGACACCAAAGTCTCTTTAGACTATTTTAAAGGTCTGACTGGTGTTTATCATTTAGAAGATCATAACAATATTCACCGCTATTACATCGGTGGTTTTAATGATCAAACACTTGCGGAGACTCAAGCTAAAAATGCTCGAGATCTTGGCTACAATGCAATTACTATCGATATGGAAGCTCGAAGATCTATGTGTGCCAATAGCTGTAGCACACCAGGACCAATTATGGATCCTACAAAAATTCGGTCTATTTTCTTCGATTTTGATGCTTCGGCATTGCGTTCTGAATCGAGACGCCAATTGGATCAATTGCGTACCATTTTAAAACAAAATCCTCAATATAATGTCGAACTTAGTGCTCATACAGATGCAAAAGGTTCTTTGACTTATAACGATGCGCTTTCTAATCGGAGAGCCAATGCTGCTAAAAAATACCTGATATCAAATGGTATTCCGGAAAATCGGATCAAGGTGAGCACTTTTGGAGAGAATTCTCCTATCGCTAAAAATGAGTTGAGTGGTGGAAAAGATACACCTGAAGGCAGACAATATAATCGTAGAGTCGAATTGATTGTTTATAATCCTAATGGGGCTGTCGCACCATTGGTAGAAGAAATTGAAGTTCCTTTGACCTTGAAACAAGAGTAAAAGCAAGGATTAACAAGGGTGAAGAAGGATTAAAAATGTAAATATTTTGGAACTTCTTTTAAAAAGAATTTGTAGGTATCGAATAGATATGTACTTTTGCAGCGAAGATGGAGAAAACTGATGCTTTTTCGATCTTCGCTACAACGGCCTCGTAGTTCAACTGGATAGAATTTCGGATTTCGGCTCCGAAGGTTGCAGGTTCGAACCCTGCCGAGGTCACTAAAATAAAAAGTCTTCTCGATAATATCGGGAAGGCTTTTTGTTTTTTAGATTATTTTGGTTTTGAACAAGAGTCAAATTAGAAATATCCTGTTGTCCAGAATATTTTCAAATCATTGAAAATTTTTTTCAACTAAATCTCTTCCCAAAATGAATAAGCAATATACTTTCAATAGCTATAATCGTATTACAAATCTAATTCTATTGTTTCTCTTTTTTGGTTGCAATTCGATAAAAGAAACTCCTTCTTCTTCAGGTTCAAAATTCGCTTTCATTGATTATTCAAATATGATTCCTATTAGGACAGCTAAAAAAATGGATTACGATTTTGAAATGTCGCTTACTGGATCTGCTATAAAAAATAATATACCTTTTAACATTCATTTTGATACTGGAAGTTTTTCAACAACAATCCCTTACTCTGCGATTGATAAAACCAAAATTACCGTTTTACAAAAAGGTGCTAAAGACAATTGGGGACAAGTGAGTGATTTAGTTTCCGGTCAAATTTGCGTGAAAAGTGTAGACGGAAAAACGAATTATTGCTTAGATGATTTTAAGTTTTATGCAATTGAATCTGGTCGAATAATAATGGGAGCATTCCCAAAAAATTTGAATAATTTTTCATCTTTCCCTTTTGAATTAGCAAATAAATATGCGGCAGGGAACGAAGGTTTTGGAATCGTTTCTAAAGGAGGAGGTGGCGACATTTCAACTGACTGGAAAACAACCACCTGTTATCTTCAATTAGGTCTTAACAAAAACATGGAAAGCAAACTAAACTGGAGAAGTGATATCCCTAACTTGGGTGGTGGTAATGAATTTTCACCAGATGCAATTCCCGGATATTCTATTGAAATAAAAATACCTAATTCTAATGCAAAAATCAAAACAGAGCATTTAATTGCAACCATTGATACCGGAGCACCAGACATGACGCTTAGACTAGGTAAAACAGATCCTCAATATTCAGCTCCTTTCTCAAGCCACTTTATAAAACAGGGACCTTGGGAATCTTGGAATAATGAAGCTTATAATCAATCTGCTACTAGCTTAATCGATGCCCTAGTTACGGTCAATTGGGAAGACGATAAAGGAGAAATTCTTTCTTATAGTTATCCTGTCAGCAGAAACCCTTATCCTCTTGGCCCGAATACATTGATAGCCGGAGAATGGAATAGCAATATCCCTTGGGACAGCAAAAGACCTGACACACCTAAACATAGAATCAATCTTGGGAATTCCATTTATTTCTTTTGTCCTGTTTATTATTATGATATTAAAAACAAAAGAATTGGGATCGGCTTCAATCATAAATCTAATACTACTGATTTCATCGAAATTAAACCAGACCAATCTACCTTGTTAAAAGGAGAACAAATAAGTGGGAGTAAAAAATTAATTTCTAGCAATGAAAAATTTCAATGCAGAATAACAGAAAAAGGTCGCTTGGTCGTAGAAAAAATTAAGATAACAGATGGAAAAAACGTTAGCATCATCCAAGAAATTTGGTCTCCAAAAAACACACAAAGAAGAGATGACCCTAAGAGCTATTTAATTCTACAAGGAGGAGATGGAAATCTTTGTTTTTACACTTCAGATAATAAATTCCGTTGGTGTGGAGCTGGTTCAATCCATAGCACAAAAATCCAATTGACCAATGAAGGATCATTGGTTGCTTACAATAAAAATGGAGCGATAAATTGGAGTTCTTCAAAATAATAAAATGAAATAATGCATCCAATCCCATCACCAGGCTCTAATTTTTCAACATTCAGGACACTGCTTAAACCTGCATAGTTTCTTGCACTTGAATACAGATAATTTTCTTGTTGTTCAACAATTCCTGCTCAAACGGGATTGTCATGAATGTAAAATAATCTTGTATTTATCCATTTGGGACTAATCAATTCTACAGGATGATTATCATTCTGCCATATTTGATAATTTATGTTTTTTTAATTGTACTTAGCATAATAGGTAAAAAATTACAACATCCATTATCAATATTTATTTATTCATTTCCCATGTTAAAGCTAACGTTGAAAAATCTTCAATAGATATTTCAAGTTTCTTCCTATATCCGTCACTATTTATTGTCTTTGAATAGGGATTATTAATACTATCAGGGAGATTAAATTCATCGAGGCAATCAACACCATTTTTTTGTAAAGTTTCAATAGCATTTACATAATTTTCTTTAACCTTGAAAAAGCAATCTATACATCCGAAAATAATTTTAAAAGTCTCTAATTTACTTTCTTCATCAAATGTCATTTTTATAATTGTATTTAATACATAATCGTATGAAGAACCTGTATTCTCCATTTCTAAATTACCGTCTCCATAAATATAAAAACCAGTCAATAATCCTTTTGTACTTTTCTCTGCCTTTATATCTGGATACTTTGTATTTATACTTTCTAAATTTTCACCTAATGAAATATTAAATTCTTTCAGGCAATCAATTTCTAAAGTTTTTACAGAAGGTGCTTTAGTACAACTGGTTAAATAAAATGTGAACAA
>CAKZTD010000050.1 GCA_937921595.1 uncultured Saprospiraceae bacterium | reverse complement strand
AAAACCTAATACCGTTTTTTAATTCCTAATTCGCATAAATTTAAGTATTCAAATTCGCTTCATAATTCAATGGTTTGAAAATAAGTAAATTTTTTTCATGCCAAATTCCAAAAGGTTGAGAACAATTACTTCTGGTAATTTCTCAGCCTTTTTTTGTTTAAATTGCTTTTCAATACGAAAGGCAAAGTATGGATCGGCCTTTTACTTTTTAGTGGAAATTAGTTCAAAATCCGTTGAAAATTATAAACTGTTTGAGCCGCTGTTATGTTTAGAATCAAATCAGAAACTCAAAAGACGAGTTTTTAGAATTTAGGATATTGAACTGATTTTTGCTTTAAAAAAAGTATACAGCCTTGGATTTTTTGGTTCTTTTTGTGCCAAGACAAAAAGAATCGGCGAAAAAAATGAATTCGTTTTTTATCATGCTTTTGAAAAGTTTACTCATAGGGTTTACCCGCTCCATTATTATATGAAAAAGGACTATTGTTTTTTACAATTCCTTTTGTGTGTTAAAATCCAAAATGACTTACACATTACAAAAAAGAACCATTTTTAAAACAATTGGACTTAGATTTCTTATATTTGATCTTACTTGCACAGAATTTGAATAATATATAGGCAAAAAAAACTCCCATCTGTACAAGTAAATCGTGCGCCGTTTCCCTAATTTTTATATTTAGCTATGGATTCTTTTCATTGCAGCATACCAATGTGTTGAGCTGTAAAGGTTTGTTTATTTAAAAATAAGCAAGCTAAAGTATTGTAGTATATTAAAATTAGAGAACCGAAAACCTTATTGCATGAACTGCCCCCACGTTTTAAAAATTGCTCTGATTACCCTAGTGCTAAGCATTAATTTTTGTATAAAAAATTATGCAGGTGTAACGCAAACAAACTTCCTTTACGAAACTGATTCACTTGAGGTGAATTCAGATCATTCTCGTCATACCATTGCCATCAATAATGCAAACGAATCTATTGTTCTTACAAATCTTGAGGTAGGTTCAACTTATCATCTTTGGATTAGTAGTCAAGAAATTGAAGCGGATTGTAACTTAGGATTTTTTCAAAATCAAAAAACAGGAATAGGAGAGGATCAGATGGAGTTGATTGCTCAGCATGAAAGGGAAAAGATCATTATTCAGTACTCAAATTTTAAAAATAAAAAATCATTATTTGCAACACTTTCCATTTCAAAAGCAGAAATTGAAGAGGAAAGTAATGCGCTTAGTTTAATGGGAATCTCAACTTCAGGAGGGCAATCTGCTCAGGAACTAATCGAAGACGTTTTAATTGGCGGAGGCTGTTTCGATATTAGCAATGTTCAGGCAATTGGCAACACTCAGGGAATGGGAACCTTTTCTAGTGGTACTTCTTCCATTAGTTTAGAGACAGGAGTAATTTTAGCTTCTGGAAATATCGCAAATTCAGCAGGACCAAATAATGTGACCAATATTACCACAGACTTTTTTGATGGCTCTGGTGATATCGATTTAAATACTTTGGCGAATGGGAGTGTATTTGATGCGGTAGGAATTGAATTTGATTTCACTCCGGTTGTTAATACAATAGAATTTAATTACGTTTTTGCCTCTGATGAATATTGTGATTATGTATTTCAAAACTTCAGTGACGTCTTTGGTTTTTTTATCAGTGGTCCAGGCTTTAATGGCCCATATTCAAATGGTGGTGAAAATATAGCTTTGGTACCTGGGACAGGACAGGAAGTTTCAATAGATGCAGTAAATATTCAATCGAATGCGGCTTATTATGTTGATAATGTTCCTATTGGTCAACCTCAAAATGCTAATGGATGTGTTCCTGCAGATTTAAATAATCCAGGAGCCGCAGAGATGGACATTGAGTACGATGGTTTTACAACAGTTTTAACGGCCACAGCAAATGTTCAAGCTTGTGAAACCTACCACATTAGAATGGTAGTTGGAGATGTGAATGATGGTATTTTTGACTCTGCTGTTTTTCTTGAAGCCAATAGTTTTAACCTCGGAGGAGCTGTTTCTATGGATATTGATTTACCAGGTTTAGGTGCTACAGGTATTGCCTATGAAGGATGTCAGGGAGATGGATATATTATTTTTGAGAGACCTGCAGATTCTAATATCTCATTACCGGTTGATGTTTATTTTACGGTTTCATCTTTAAGTACAGCAACCGATGGACAAGATTATTCTAGTCTCCCACCTTTTATCACGATACCTGCTGGTCAGACTCAATTTTTATTACCGCTTTCTATCTACGAAGATTTTATAACTGAAGGAACAGAAACTTTAATTCTTGAGTTAGACAATCCATGTACTTGCCAAGATGCAGCAATTGAAATACTCATTTCTGATGTTCCAGAATTATTTGTTGAAACTCCAGATTTAGAATTTTGTAATGAAACCTCAACTACACTTTTTGCAGATGTTTTTGGAGGCGTTCCCGGTTATTCTTACCAATGGAGTAATGGCAGCACTAACCCAACAACAACTATAGATGCAATAACTGGAACTCAAATTTTTACGGTTACCGTAACTGATGAATGTGGGAATGGGGTGATATCAACTTCTACCGTTACTGTAGCTGAAGAAGCCTATGCAGTCATTGAAGGTTTTGCAGAAGTTTGTGAAGGAAATCCTACCGGACTGTTGACGGTTACTTTTACAGGAATGGGACCTTGGGATTTGACTTACCTTATTGACGGTATTCCTCAACCACCGGTTATTGGCATTACTGACAATCCATATTTTCTTTTAGCAACTGAATTAGGAACTTATACAATAGGCGGCATTTTTGTAAATGGTTGTCCTGGAATTGGAGATGGAAGTGGAATAATTTTGCCAACAATTTTCAATTCCTTTGTCATTCCTGACCCTGTTTCTTGTGCTGGAAATTTTGATGGAAGTATTGATTTACTCATGACTGGAGGAAGTCCAGAATATTCTTACGCTTGGAGTAATGGTTTATTTACCGAAGATATTGACAACCTTGGACCTGGAATTTATACCGTGACGGTCACGGACATGAACGGCTGTACACATATAGATAGCGCAGAAATTCTAGCTTCAGATTCCATCATTGCGAACATAGTTCCTATCGGTGGAGTAGATTGTTTGGATTCACTTTCTGGAAGCGCAGATCTAACCGTTAATGGTGGAACACCAGGATATACTTATCTCTGGGACAATGGTTCAACAGAAGAAGATCCAACAAATTTATCTGCGGGATTGCATACGGTAATGGTGACAGATTCTTTGGGTTGCACATCCGAAGCAGTAGTTACGATTAGTCAAGATGCATTGCCTCCTATAGCAGAAGCTACTGTTGTTGGAATATTGACTTGTGATGAATTAATGGTGAGCATCGATGGTTCTAATTCTTCAGGTGGTGATTCTTTATCCTTTGTTTGGTTAGATGGAAACGGAATGCAAATTAGTACTGATACGATTACAAATGTAGAAAATACAGGGAGCTATACTTTGGTGGTGACAAATCTCCAAAATGGATGTAGTGCAGAGACAGCGGTTTCAGTTGATGAAAATATAACACCACCAGTTCCGAATGCAATTGGAGGAATTTTGAATTGTAATGAAACAGAAATTATGTTGGATGCTTCAGGATCAACTGGAGCAGGTACGATTGGATATTCATGGCTTGATAATAATGGAATGGAGATCGGTACCAGTGTTACTCAAAACGTCATGGAACCGGGAACTTATACCTTAGTGATTACCGATGATAGTAATGGTTGTACAGAAAGTATTACTGTTGAAGTTGAACAGGAAATTACTCCGCCAGTGCCCGTTGCTGAACCTTCTGGTATTTTAAACTGCGATGAAATAATGGTTTCCATTGATGGAGCTGCTTCGACAGGAAGTGGAACGATCACCTATCAATGGCTTGCTGAAAATGGAGATTCATTAAGTACAGAATCACAAATTGATGTTAGCGATGCTGGGACTTACACACTGATTATTACCGATGGTCAAACAGGATGTACCGCTGAAATTTCTGCGATGGTTGAACAAGATATTCAAGACCCAATTCCAGAAGCAATTGCAGCAGGTCCTCTTGGGTGTTTGGAAACAGTCGTTTTGTTAAATGGCGCTGGTTCGACTGGAACCAATATTACTTATCAATGGCTGGATGGTGTAACCGAGATCGGAGTCGAATCTGAAGTTGAAGTTGCTAATCCTGGAACTTACACTTTAATTATTACGGATACTGAAAATGGATGTACTGCTCAAACCGAAGTTGAAGTGATTGAAAATATTGAAGAACCAAATCCAGAAGCTACAGTCTCAGGAATCCTGACTTGTGAAACGGGACTCGTTACTTTGGATGGAACGACTTCATCAGGGGCAGGAGTCATTACTTATCAATGGTTAGATGCTGGAGGAATTGAGGTGAGTACAGACCCGAATTTTGAAGTAGAAAATATTGGGACTTATACTTTAATTATTACGGATGATTTTAATGGTTGTACTGCTCAGACGCAAGTTACTGTCGATGAAAATATGGAAGAACCTATCGCTGATCCTGGTGAAAATGGAATGCTAAACTGTGATGAAATTTCAGCGATTTTAGATGCCAGTGCTTCGAGTACCGGAGACAATATTTCTTATGAATGGTTGAATGAGTCAAATGTAAATATTGGCTCGGAAGTATCTATCGAGGTTTCAGAAGCCGGAACTTTTACTTTGATAGTGACGAACGAAGATAATGGCTGTACGTCTACAGCACAAGTACAAATTGAGGCCGATGCCAATGTTCCTGAAGTCGATGCGATTGTAGATGGTGTGATTGATTGTAATAATGCGAGTTCAATTATCGATGGCAGTGCTTCATCAGGAAACGGTACGATCACCTATCAATGGATTGATGAAAATGACCAAGAAATTTCAGTCGAAGCTACAACTACGGTGACCGAACCTGGAATTTATACTTTGATCATAACCGATACAGACAATGGCTGTGTCTCTCAAATGTCTGTAGAGGTTTTAGAAAATATGGAAGCGCCTCAACCGGATGTTTTAGATCCAGAATTATTGACTTGTGAAACTATGATTGTTGAACTAAATGCTTCAAATTCTACAGCTTCAGGTAATGTGATTTTTGAATGGCAAGATAGCGATGGAATAGATTTAGGAAATGAAGCGATGCTTGAAGTCGAAACTCCTGGAACCTATGTTTTGATTATTACAAACGGAGCAAATGGCTGTACGGAAGAAACCAGTGTTGAGGTTTTAGAAAATATTGAAACACCTAATCCACAGGCAATTGTTGATGGAGTTTTAACTTGCGAAGTTCTAAATTTAGAATTAGATGGTTCTGCTTCAACTGGTCTTGGAACACTCGGTTATGAATGGTTTGATCCATCGAATATTTCAATTGGGAGCACAAGCAATCTTGAAATAGAAGCAGTGGGGATCTATACCTTAATGATTACCGATGCAGAAAATGGATGTACGGCTTTGACCACTGTTGAAGTTGATCAGGATATTACAGATCCAGTAGCTTTACCGGAAGTAGATGGCCTTTTAAATTGTACCATTTCTTCTGCTTTTTTAAATGGAAATGCTTCGACCGGAACCAACGATTTAGACTATCAATGGTTGGACTCAAACGGAATAGCAATTGGAGATATTTCAGAAATCGAAGTGACGGATCAAGGAACTTTTACCTTAGTCGTTACTGATCAGATGAATGGATGTTCCAATGAATCAACAGTAATTGTCGATGCGAATTTCAATACACCTCAAGTCGTTGTGGAGATAGATGGTATTCTGACTTGCGAAAATTTATCAGTCCTTTTAGATGGATCAAGTTCTTCTTCAAATGGAGAACTATCTTATCAATGGTTAGATGGAAATAGTGTAGAAATTGGAGTAGATCCTTTACTTGATGTTTCTCTGATCGGGACTTATACTTTGGTGATTACTGATTTAGAAAGTACCTGTACAGAAAGTATAACTGTTGAAGTTGAAGAAGATATTTTACCACCACTGGCCAATGCTGGTCCTCCAAATACCTTGACTTGCGATACAGAAACGGTGACTCTAAATGGCGCAGGATCTTCCACGGGGAATAATATTTCCTACGTTTGGACCAATGCCGGAAATGTAACAGTAAGTACTGAAATAACTGCGGTGGTCGATGAAGCTGGAGAATATACTTTAGTCGTCACCAATGAAAACAATGGTTGTACAGCACTGTCTACGGTTTTGGTCGTTCCCGATGAAAATCTTCCAACAGCAGATGCTGGCCCTGGATCATTATTGACCTGTGATATTTTAGAAGCGACTTTAAGTGGTTTTAATTCAAGTGCCGGATCAAATATTTCCTACCAATGGTTGGATGCGAATGATGTTCCATTAAATGAAGATTTAGAAATTACAGTAAACGAACCAGGAACTTATACCTTGATAGTGACGGATACGAACAACGGATGTTCAACAAGTTCTTCGGTTGAAGTTTCTCAAAATATTGATACACCTCAGGCCATTCCTGGTAACAGCCCAACCCTGACTTGTGAAGAGACAGAGGCTTTATTAGATGGCTCGGGTTCGATTTCCAGCATGGGGGATTTGACTTATGAATGGTTTGATAATAATGACATTACTATAGGAACGGATTCTACAGTGACGGTAAACATGGCAGGTGTTTATACATTGTTGGTAACTGCTGAAAATGGTTGTGAACATACGTCTACCGTTGAAGTTTTATTAGATACGAATGTTCCGATTGCTGATCCAGGAACTGGCGGTATTTTAGATTGTAATGTTTCAATAATTACTCTTGGAAGTACAAATACTACTTCTGGAAATACCATTACTTATCAATGGCTCAATTCAAATAACGAGATCGTTGGTACGGAACAGTTTTTTGAAACCGATATTCCAGATACTTATACTTTGGTTGTTTTTAATAGTGCAAACAATTGTGAAACTTCTGCGCAGGCAATCATCGACCAAGATGTATTATACCCTCAAGTCGATGTAGGAATGGGCGGCTTATTGACTTGTGAAGAAACAGAAATTATCTTAGGTGGTTCTGGTACAAGTAGTGGTTTTAATTTTGAATATGAATGGACAAACATGAATGGGCAGGTTGTTAGTAATGATTCTGTTTATGTTACCAATAATCCAGGGACTTATACTTTGACTGTTTTTAACACTGAAAATGGTTGCGAGATTTCTGAAACAATTGTCATTGACCAAAATATAGAATCACCAATTGCTGATGCTGGAGAAGGAGGAATTCTGACTTGTGATGTTAGTGAAATAACTTTAGATGCAGGTGCTTCCTCAGGACAAAATATTTCATATCAATGGCTAAATGAGTCAGGTGCGCCTATTGCAAATGAACCTCAAATTCAAGTTTCTGAAACGGGAATATATACGATAATTATCACCAATAATATAAATGGATGTAGCTCCGAAGATGAGGTAGAAGTTGTTCCGGACGAAAACATTCCTACAGCGATTGCAACAGAAATTGGTGTATTGAATTGTAATGTTTCAGAAGTTTTAATTGATGCTGGAAGTTCTTCAAGTGTCAGCGGAAATATTGATTTCGAATGGCTAGATCCTAATGAGATTTTCCTGAGTAATGATGCAGACTTGATGGTCGGAATGCCTGGGGTTTACACCGTCATTGTAACCGATACAGATAATGGATGTACCACTTCCGCTTCCGTAGAAGTTCCGCAGGATATTGAAAATCCAGAAGCCATCGCTGGTGAAAATGATACACTGACTTGTTTGATTACTCAAGTCCAATTAAATGGTTCCGCAAATAATGGTGTCGATTTTAGTTACGAATGGTTTGATAATAATAATGATCCAGTTGGTCAATCAGCAGATATTACTGTAGGTGCTGCAGGGCAATATACATTGGTCGTTACTAATCTTGAAAATGGCTGTTCGGCAAGTGATCAGGTGGAAATTATTCCGGATGCTGACTTGCCTGTAGCCGTAGCAGCGGAAGCCGATGTTTTAACATGTGCTGTCGGATCGGTTATCCTTGATGCTTCTAATTCTGAACAAGGACCAACGATTTCTTACGAGTGGCAAGATTCAAATAATACTCCGATTTCGGAAGACCTTCAGGTTGAAGTAACAGAGCCGGGAGTGTATACGATCATCGTTACCAATAATGAAAATAACTGTGTGTCTCAGGATCTGGTAACAGTCGAAGAAGATGTCAATGATCCTTTAGCAGCAATCGATGGCATTGGCCCATTGGAATTAAATTGCGATAATAATGCAGTGGTTTTAAATGGTGAAAATTCAGTTCCTTTTTCAGAATTAATTTTTGCTTGGTCTACCACAAATGGAAATATCACAACAGATGTAAACAATTCTGAAATTGAAGTAAATCAAACCGGAACGTATGAATTGTTAGTAACCAATGTGATTAATGGATGTACAGATACGCAAGTATATAATGTCGATGAAAATTTCACGCCACCAAGTTTATTCATTACGCCACCGGATGTACTCAATTGTTATGTTTCTGAGATCAATCTTAATGGCGTGAATACTTCTGGGAACGGCAATTTTGAATACACCTGGACGGCAGCAAACGGAATAGGAATTGTGAGTGCCGATGATTTAGAGGCGACGGTAAATGCACCAGGAACTTATGTTTTAAATATTTTAAATCTGGAAAATGGTTGTGATGAATCAACGGAAGTTATTGTAGAAGCAGACCTTGAAACGCCAGATGCGGTTGCTACGGTTGACGATCAATTGGATTGCGTAACACCTTCCATAACTTTGGATGGTACGGGATCTTCAACTGGTTTTATTTTTAATTATCAATGGCAAGGTTCAGGGATTGTTAATGGTGGAAACACGTTAACTCCGACAGTTAACGAAGCTGGGCCTTATTCTTTATTGGTTACCAATATTGAAAACGGATGTACGGAGATAGAGAATGTTTTTGTTTTAGCAGATAATAATGTACCTGCTGGTTTTAATTTAGAAATAATACCGCCGCCTTGTCCTGGGGATGTTGGAAGTATTGAAATTTTAAATGTTCTAGGAGGAGAGGAGCCTTATGTTTATTCTATTGATGGAGGTGAAAATTTCTATGATGTAACTTACTTTTTCTCATTAGATCCAGGTTCTTACGAACTGGTTGTACAGGATGTAAAAGGATGTGAATATGAAGAATTTGTAAACATTCCATATCCTGATGATATAGCTGTTGAATTAGATTTGGACTTAGAGATTTCACTAGGAGATACCGTTCAACTTCAAGCTTTTTCAAACATTCCAGAATGGGCTTTATCTTCGATTGTTTGGACTCCATCTTCTACTTTGTCTTGCGATGATTGTTTAGAGCCATATGCTTTTCCTCATCAGACAACGACCTATACCATTACTATTAGTAATGAAAATGGTTGCCCTGCGACGGATGATATAACCTTACGCGTTCGCAAGGACAGAGGGATTTATATTCCAAATGTTTTTAGTCCTTTGAATGATGATGGGATCAATGATATTTTTCATATTTTTTCTGATATGAAAACGGTGAAAAACATCAGTACTTTCCAAGTCTTTGATCGATGGGGAGAATTAATTTTTGAAGACTATGATTTTATGCCAGATGATCCTGCACATGGTTGGGATGGAATGTTCAGAGGGGAGCCAATGAATCCTGCTGTTTTCGTTTACTGGGCAGCTGTTGAATTTATCGACGGAGAAGTAATTATTTTTAAAGGCGATGTAACACTGGTTCGATAAAAGAAAAGTATTGGTGAGAAAATATATTTTGACTTAACTTTTTGAAACCACTTTTGTAAAAATGTTTTTTGCTTTCTAAAACCAAGGGCAAGGCTTGGAATGGCCTTTTACTTTTTACTAAAAAGTAAAAGGCCTTGAGCTTTTTGGTGCTTTTTGTGTCAAAGTCCTAGATCTCGACTTTACGTCGGGGGCAAAAAGAATCGAAGAAAAAAGTGAATCCATCTTTTATAGATTTTTGAATAACCTATCTTAAAGGCTTAGGTCTTTCGTTTTCGCAGCCAAGAATAACTGAATGCCTTTTTTATCCAACAAACCACTTACCTGTTTTCCAATATTATAATATTATCCATATACATATTATCTTTTTTCAACCTATCTACTCGAAAAAAACACTTCTCCTTACCTTTCTCATAAAAAAACACTAATTTTATAAGCCCTCGTAAACGGTTCTTAATGTGTATTCTCAGATTTTCGCTTAATACAAGGCATTATTGTAATGCTAGGAATACGTATTTGAAGAATTTTTAACAAAAACAAAATGGACAAACTTTACTGGAGAATTACCCTCTTCCTCTCTTTTTTTCTATTGAATATTGCATCCTTATTTGCAGGAGATAGCCCATGCGGAGCCACTCCTCTAGCAAATAACATGACTTCTTTTCAAACCTTTAATAATTCAGGAAATAGTGATTCAGGAATACCTGATCCCGGATGTGGAAGTTATAGCGGTTCGGATATTTGGTTTTCAGTTTCAGTACCTCCGAGTGGGATGTTAGATATTGCAACGTTAGCCGGAGGAATGAGCAATGCAGCTATGGCCATTTATGAAGGACCGTGTTCCAACCCTAATTTAATCTCCTGTACCGAAGATGATAATTGTGGAAATACGATTATGCCGATCATGAATCTTACTGGTCTTCCTGGAGGTTCGACAATATATATTCGAATATGGGCAGAAGGAGGAGGACCGAACGGGACTTTTGAAATCAGAATTTCCGATGGACCTATTACTGCGCCTCCAGTACCAACCACTTCGACAGTTGGAAGTGCTCAGGTTTCTGGAGATTGTATACAATTAACTACTACAGGACCCGGCCAAAGTGCTTGTGCTTGGGATCCAAGTCAAATAGATTTGAATTTACCTTTTGATGAAACTTTTAATTTTAATTTCGGAAATAGCGATGCAGGAGCCGATGGAATTACCTGGGTGTTTCAAAATAATGCTTCTGGTCTCAATACTTGTGGTGGTACAGGTGGTTCTATAGCATCTAACTTTACAAATTCTTTTATAGTAGAATTTGATACCTGGGATAATGGAGCTGGGGCTAGTGACATCCCCAATGATCACGTGGCTGTACATGCAAATGGAGATCAATCAGTAGCTATTAATGGACCTTATGATCTTGGTAATATTGAAGATGGTCAGGATCATGAAATTCGTTTCGTTTGGGATCCGGTGACTAATGGCTACGAAATTTACTTTGATGGAGGATTGACCTTGTCAGGTAATTATGATATTATAAATAATTGCCTTGGTGGAAGTTCCAATTGTTATTGGGGATTTACCGCTTCGACAGGAGGAGCAGTAAATAACCAATCAGTTTGTCCAGTTACAGCACCAGAATTTCCAGCAGGAGATGTAAGTACTGTCGATGTTGAAATTTGCGAAGGCGAATCTTATTTTGCTGGTGGAGCGAATCAAACGACGAGCGGTTTTTATACAGATATTACACCATTACCTAATGGATGTAGTAGTATTTTAAATACAAACCTAACCGTAAATCCAGCAAGTTATTTTAGTTATGATGCAGCCGTTTGTGCTGGCTTTTGTGAAATGGTTGGCAATCAACAATTTTGTACAACAGGTATTCACGAAGTTACTTTAAATGATCAGGCAGCTAATGGATGCGATAGTATCGTTACCTTAAATCTTACAGTATTAAATCCGATTGCAGTTGCTTTTCAACCTGCACCTATAACTTGCTTTAATACCTCTGTTTTAATTGACGCCACGCCTTCTACTGCAGGACCAGGTGTGGTCAGTTACACTTGGACTGGACCTTCTCCGGATTGTTTTATAAGCGGACAAAACACAACGAACCCTCTTGTGAATTGTCCAGGAATGTACACGATGACTTTAGTTCAAATTCTAGGTGATGCTGTTTGTCCAGCAATCCCTGTAACTGTAGAAGTTATTGATGGAGCGATCCTCCCAACGGTTGAAGCTGGTGATAATCAAAATTTTGATTGTACAAGTAGCTGTGTAACCTTAAGTTCATTAGGCTCAGATAGCGGTGCAGATATTTCTTTGACATGGACTGGCCCTAATGGCTTTTCATCTAATGAACCAAATCCTGAAGTTTGCGAACCAGGTTTATATACTTTGTCTCTTTTAAATCTAGCAACAGGTTGTTTGAATTCTGATTTTGTTACCGTTACTGGAAATTCAAATCCTCCGAATATAGAAGCTGCAATTTCTGGTATGTTGACTTGTAATGAAACAGCCGTAACCATAGATGGTAGTGCTTCTACTGGAACAGGAAATTTAAATTTTGAATGGTTCGATCAAAATAATGTTTCAATAGGAATCACATCAGAAATAGATGTAACACAATTTGGTGTTTACACTTTAGTGATCACAGATGACGACAATGGATGTACCGCAGATACGATGATCATAGTAACTGAAAATACCAATGAGCCGACAGCAATTGCGACGGCGTCTGATGTGCTAGATTGCAGTGATGATCCGATAACTATTGATGGTTCTTTTTCTTTCGGAGTTGGAACACTTTCTTATGAATGGCAAAATGTAAGTGGAGACAGTCTTGGTGAAGGACCGACCAATGAAGTAACAGAAGCTGGAGTTTATATTCTAGTGATTACCGATAGTGATAATGGTTGTACTGCCTCGACCAGTGTTCAGGTGACTCAAAGTATCACTGTTCCAACAATTGATGCGGCAGTCTCTGGTCTGATCACTTGTCAGGATATGGAAGCAACGTTGGATGGAACAAGTTCCTCAGGAATCGGAACCATTTCTTATGAATGGTTTGATGCAGATGGAAATCTTATTGCTATCACAGAAACAATAAATGTGAGTGATATTGGAATGTACACCTTGATTATCACCGATTCCGATAATGGTTGTACTGCTACAACAATGATAGAAGTAGATGAAAATATGGACGCTCCTGATCCGGTTGCTAGCGTTGATGGGGTTTTGACTTGCCAAGATATCAATGCGACTTTAGATGGAACTGGTTCTTCGGGAACTGGAACAATTACCTATGAATGGTTTGATGCAACTGATGCTTCTTTAGGAACAAATCCTACCATCGAAGTTTCTAATACAGATATTTATACCTTGATTATAACAGATGGAGCAAATGGATGTACGGCTTCGACAACTATAAATGCGACTGAAAATATTGTTGAACCAAGTCCAGACATTAGTGTAGATGGTCAATTGACTTGTGCTGATTTAGAAGTCGAATTAGATGGAAGTGCTTCGACAGGAATTGGAACGATTAGCTATGAATGGTTTGATGTGGATGGGAATTCTATTGGAACAGAAGTTACCGTGGAAGTTTCAACTACCGATACTTACACTTTAGTGATTACGGATGATGGAAATGGATGTACTGCTGAAACTACTTTTAATCCAACGGAAGATGTAGCAGAACCAACTCCGGTTGCAACTGTGGATGAAACACTTACTTGTATTATTATGGAAGTACCACTCGATGGTAGTACTTCTTCTGGTGTTGGGACGATTAGCTATGAGTGGTTTGATGCCGATGGGAACTCTATTGGAATGGAGGAAACCGTTGATGTTTTAAATACAGATACCTATACTTTAGTCATTACAGATGATGCGAATGGTTGTACTGCTGAAACGACGATCAATGCAGCAGAAGATATGTCTGCTCCTACTTCAAATGCTGGAGATAATGCTTTTATTACTTGCTCCGATTCTGAAACTATATTGGACGGTAGTAACTCTTCTTCTGGATCTGAAATTTCTTATGAATGGATCAATGAAGGAGGGGTGACCGTCGGAGAAGATGTCATGGTTACGGTTACAGAAACAGGAAACTATACACTCATCGTTACCAATGGTACAAATGGTTGTACGGCAGAATCAATGGTTCAAGTTGATCCGGATGCAGACCTCCCTACGGCCAATGCAGGAGACGGTGCAAGTCTTACTTGCGTGGTAGATGAGGTAAATCTAGATGGAAGTGATTCCAGTTCAGGAGGTAATATTTCGTATGAATGGTTTGATCCCAATGATGTTACTTTAGGAGGTGATTTAAGTATTGATGTTATGGCTGCGGGAACTTATGTTTTGGTCGTGACCAATACAGATAATGGTTGTACCGCTACCTCATCAGTCGAAGTCGAAGAAGACATGAATGCGCCAACAGCAGATGCTGGAGATAATGCATTTTTGACTTGTTCGGATACTGAAGTTACTTTGAGTGGTGGAAATTCTATAGGAAATGATTTGGCTTTTGAATGGTTTGATGAAGACGGTATTTCGATTAGTGTTGAAGAAGAAATAGTGGTTGAGGAAACAGCAGAATACACGCTAGTGGTTACCGATCAGGAAAATGGTTGTACAGCAATGACTATCGTTAATGTTTTACCAGATGCAAATGTTCCGACGGCAGATGCAGGTGCAAGTTTTACGTTGACTTGTTCAAATACCGAAGCAACCTTAGATGGTTCGGCTTCCAGCATCGGTTCAAATTATGAATACGAATGGCAAGATTCTGATGGAAATATTTTAGGTGACTCGTTAATCGAATTAGCTGGAGCTACAGGTGTTTATACTCTGTTGGTAACAGACACAAATAATGGATGTACTGCAAGTTCTACAGTGGAGATTTTTGAAGATATTGATCTACCAAATACCATTGCAGGATCAGATACGATTTTGACTTGCACCAATGATGAATTAATTCTAAATGGAAATCAATCATCCGTTTCGACTGGTGTCATAACCAATTACGAATGGTATGATGAAGGTGGGAATTTATTGTCAACCTTAGCGATTGCTGACGTTACAAATCCGGGAACTTATACTTTAATTATTACCGGAAGTAATGGTTGTACATCAAGCGATGAATTGATTGTTGATGAAGATTTTGAAATGCCTACCATTGATCCGGGAACGGCAGATCTATTGACCTGTATTCAAACTACGGTTACTTTAGATGCAAGCAATTCTTCTGGAAATGCACCCCTTGATTTTGAATGGTTTGATGAAAATGATATTTCAATAAGTGGAGATGCAATGGTTGATGTAATGGCATCAGAAACCTATACGGTTATTGTTACAAATCTTGCAAATGGTTGTACAGAAAGTGAAACCATTTTTGTTGATGAAAATATAATTACTCCTTCTGCAAATGCAGGACAGGGAGCATTTCTAACTTGTGATGAAACAGAAGTAACACTCATTGGTAGTGGAACCAGCCAAAACGGAAGTGTTTCTTATGAATGGCAAAATGCAGGTGGTGTCACAGTAGGAAATATGCCTGCGGTGGAAGTTACCGAAGTTGGGATTTATACCTTAATTATTACTGATGATGCGAATGGTTGTACTTCAACTTCTACAGTAGAAGTTTTACCAGATGCAAATCTACCAACTGCCAATGCGGGAACTAGTTTTACTTTGACGTGTACGGATACAGAAGTAGTTTTAGATGGAAGCAACTCAAGTACCGGAATGAATATCAGTTATGAATGGCAAGATGAAAATGGAACAATACTCGGTGAAGACAATACCCAAATGGTTGCCGATACTGGAATTTATACACTCATTGTAACCGATAGCAATAATGGTTGTTCCGCAAGTTCTACAGTTGAAGTTTTTGAAAACATTGATCCACCGACTGCCTTAGCAGGATCAGATCCAACGCTAACTTGTGATGATAATCAAGTGATCATTGATGGTGGAATGTCAAGCACTTCTTCTGGAGTAATTACCAATTTTGAATGGTTTGATGCCGATGGAAATCTCATTGCTGATTTTGCTGCGACCAATGTAACTATGGCTGGAGTATATACTTTAGTGATCACCGGAAGTAATGGTTGTACTGCATCAGATGAAGTCGAAGTGCTTTTAGATGCCAATGTACCGGAAGCGGTTATTGGCGCTGGTGGTTTATTAACTTGTGAAACTTTAAATTTAGATCTCGGAGATGCGAGTAGTAATAATGGTTTGAATGTTTCTTATCAATGGACCGATAGTGATGGAAATGTTTTAGGAGGAACACCAACGATTGACATTGCTGCTCCAGATATTTATACTTTATTGGTAACCAATTTAGATAATGATTGTGATGCAACAGCTAGTCTAGAAATTCTTCAGGACATTACGCCGCCAATTGCAGATGCAGGCATTGATGAAACCTTGACTTGTGTGTTATTGGATTATGAATTAGGTGGTATTGGAACAAGTGTTGGTGCAGAATTTTCTTACGAATGGCAAGATGAAAATGATGTTATAATTTCAGAAGACATCAATCCTTCGATTGCAGACCCTGGAATGTACAATCTTGTGGTGACCAATAATGCAAATGGTTGTACCACAAGTTCTGATGTGATCATTGATCAGGATATTCAAAGCCCAATGGCTAATGCCGGTGGTGATGGAACCTTGACCTGTGATGTTTCAGAAGTGACACTTGATGGAAGCAATTCTACAGGAAATAATTTATCCTACGAATGGCAAAATGAATCTGGAGTAGTGATTTCAAATATGGTTTCTACTCAAGTTGCCGAAACAGGAACCTTTACACTAATCGTTACCAATGATCAAAACGGTTGTACTGCTTCTTCCATAGCTACCGTTATTCCTGATGCAAATCTTCCAATGGCTATTGCAAATCCAGATGGCATTTTGACTTGTGTAATTAGTCAAGTAAATCTTGATGGATCAACTTCAACTAGTGTTAGTGGAATGACCTCTTACGAATGGCGTGATGATCTAGGAAATTCTCTTTCTATAGATGATAATTTTGATGTAAATATTCCGGGGATTTATACCTTAGTGGTTACCGATGATGCAAACGGATGTAGTACAAGTACGAATGTCGAGGTGCTTGAGGATATGATCCAACCAACGGCAGACGCAGGGGCAACACAAACTTTGATTTGTGGACAGACGGAAGCGACGCTGACTGGAATTGGTGGTAATGGAACAAACCTAAGTTATGCTTGGTTGAATGATCAAGGAGTTACAATTGGCGATGAAGCAACGATCACTGTTTCTTCGACTGGAACTTATGTGTTGATTGTTACTAATGATGATAATGGTTGTAATGCAAGTTCGACGGTTGACTTAATCCCAGATAATAATTTACCAACAGCAGATGCAGGAGTAGGAGGGATGTTGACTTGTGAGAATGTATTATTTACCCTTAATGGAAATGCTTCTAGCCAAGGAGTTAATTTTGAATATGAATGGCAAAATGAATTTGGAATTGTGATCAGTACAGATTTAACTTTTGATGTTTCAAATCCTGGAACGTATACTTTAGTTGTTTTAAATACGGATAATAACTGTTCTGCCCAAGATCAGGTGATTATCAATCAAGATATAAACGATCCGACTGCATTCGCTGATTATGGTTCCGCTCAATCATTGGATTGTAATAATAATTCGATTACGTTGGATGGTTCAGGTTCTAGTCCTTTTGGGAGTTTAGAATTTTTATGGTCTACGACTGACGGAAATATTAGCTCTGGTACAACTAGCATCAACCCCGAAATTGACGAAGCAGGTACTTATATTTTGGTGGTGACCAATACAGATAATGGTTGTACAAGTACGACTTCAATAACCGTTGATGAAAATATTTCTCCTCCTGCTATCGTGATTGAAGATCCGGATTTGATTACTTGTAATGTTCTCGAAGTAGGGATTGATGCAAGTGCTTCTTCTTCCGTTGGTGACTTGACGTATATCTGGACTGGAAATGGCATTATCGCTGGTGGCAATACGCTTGAACCAACGGTTAATCAATCAGGAACTTTTACGCTTACCATTATTGATAATGAAAATGGTTGTGAAAGCGCAGCCTCCGTTTCTGTTGATGAAAATACAACGCCTCCATCTGTTTCAAATATCGCATTAGGTGAATTTGACTGCTTGACAGAAAGTGTGAACCTTAGTGGAGAAGGTTCATCTGTTGGATCTAATTTTTCTTACCTCTGGACCGGGAATGGAACAATTGATAATTCAACGACTTTAGACCCGACGGTTTACGAACCGGGAGCTTACACCTTATTGGTGACAGATGCTTCCAATGGTTGTACCATAACCGAAACGTTAGTGGTTGCGGAAGATACAAATGTGCCAACTAGTTTTGAACTTTTGGTAGAAAACCCAGAGTGTTTTGGTGACAATGGAAATGTAGTAATTTCTACGGTAATTGGAGGAGATGCGCCTTATTTATATTCTATTGATAATGGTGAAAATTTTGTTCCTCAAAGTGTATTCACCAACCTAGATCCGGGAAGTTACGACTTAGTTGTTCAAGATGCGAATGGTTGCGAGTATGCTGAAAATCTCTTTATTAGTGAACCTGTTGAAGTAGATGTAAATGTAGAACCTTCGGTATTAATTCAACTCGGAGAAGGTTACCAGATCAATGCGCTAATTAATATTCCTTTAGAAGAAATCGATACGATCTTATGGTCGCCAGCAGAAGGTTTGAGTTGTACCGATTGTCTTAACCCTAGCGTTGATATTTTAAATACTTCAATTTATACGGTAACCATTATCAACGAAAACGGATGCTCCGATACAGAAGAGATTATCCTTCGAGTCGAAAAAGGCAGAGAAGTTTTTGTTCCAAATATCTTTACACCTAATAATGATGGAATCAATGATGTCTTAATGATCTTCGCAGATAATGATGAAGTAAAAGAAATAACCACACTTCAGATATTTGATCGCTGGGGCGAACAGGTTTTTGGAGCGAATAATTTCCAAGCCAATGACCCGAACTTTGGCTGGAATGGAAAATTCCGTGATCAAGAACTAAACCCTGGTGTTTTTGTCTACTGGGCTCGTGTCGAATTTATCGATGGCTTTTCATTGATCGTAAAAGGCGATGTAACGCTGACTCGATAGATTTTTTGAATGCAGAACAAGGATTAACGATTGTTGAAGTAGACCAAAGATAGATTCAAATCATAAATCACTATTCGTTAATCCTTGTTCTGAAATCAAATTTCCAATATTTTTCCTCCCTAGGGAACTATTTTAAACCCTCAAGCGTTCCCCATCTGTAAAAGAAAACATCATGAAACTTTTTATCATTTCCGAACCTTTCAAAATGGTTTTTTGCCCTTTGCTTTTTATTTCTTCAATGCAGAAGTAAAAACAGAGCAGGTATGGCTTTTAGCTATCTCTTTGCTTCTGCCTCGTTTCAAATAAATATTTTTTAGATTACTTATCACTCGGCATTTAATGGCCCTTTATAAGTTGTATTAGCAATTAATTAATTCAAATAATTGATCGCTTAATTACTTATGAGTTTGCTTAAATTAATGTCCCAAAATTCGTATGCTAAAATTGATGATTGTTCTGCAGGTGGCTCTACCTCCAGAAGGTGGTAATGCTTTTGTTGGTCTTGAAACTAACGAAGAGCAAATCGTTTTATAAAAAGAAAAATACAATATCATGTTACGCAACAAACTGCGTTTTTTAAGAAATATAGGAATCGCTGCTCATATCGATGCAGGAAAAACAACCTTGACAGAAAGGGTACTTTATTTCACTGGAAAATCTCATCGAATGGGAGAAACCCATAATGGTAATAGTCAGATGGATACTCAAAAACAGGAAATCGAAAAAGGAATTACCATTAGTTCTGCGGCGACGCATACAGAGTGGACCTATGATGATTCGACCTATTTATTGAATATTATCGACACACCCGGTCACGTTGATTTTATGATTGAGGTAGAACGTTCGCTAAGAGTTTTAGATGGAATGGTTACTTTGTTTGATGCGGTTGCTGGAGTAGAATCTCAAACGGAAACGGTTTGGCAACAAGCAGCGAGATATCAGGTTCCTGTGATTGCAATGGTCAATAAAATGGATAGAATTGGATCTGACTTTTTCGAAGTAGTTCGACAAATTAAAACGCAATTAGGTGCCAATGCATTGGCTATTCAGATTCCAATTGGCGAAGAAGATGCTTTTGAAGGAGTGGTCGATCTGATTGAAATGAAAGCGATTTATTGGAATAAAGATGGGAAGGTTTTAGAAGCAAGGGAGATTCCTGTTTTTCTCTTAGAAGATGCTTTAAAATATCGGGAAATTTTGTTAGAAGCTTTGTCTCTTTTTGATGAAAATCTAATGAATCAATATCTGGAAAATCCTGAAGAAATTAATGCTGAACAGTTGAAATTCATTTTGCGTCAAGCAGTTTTGAATCGCGAGATTGTTCCCGTAATCATGGGAGCAGCATATAAGAATAAAGGCATTCAAACTTTGTTGGATGCGGTTTGTGATTATTTGCCATCGCCTTTGGACCGTGGCGCAATTGAAGGGATTGATCCTGAAACGGAAGCTACGATTATACGACATCCGGATGAGGAAGAACCTTTTTCTGCTTTGGCTTTTAAAATTGCCTTGGACGATCAAAATCGACAACTTTGTTTTTTTAGAGTGTATTCCGGTACCTTGAAAATTGGTGATTTTATTCGGAATCCACGAACTGGAAAAAAAGAAAGAGTGGGTCGATTGTATCAGATGCATGCGAATAAGCGGAAAGAAATCCAAGCGGTACAAGCTGGAGATATTGCTGCGACGACAGGTCTCAAAGATGTTCGAACTGGTGATACACTTTGTGCAATGGATGAGCTTTTGGTTTTGGAAAGTTTATTCGTTCCTCCTCCTGTGATTAGCATGGCCGTCGAAGGTCGGCGTAGTGATCAACTGGAGAAATTAGGATTGGCTTTGTCGAAGTTACAATTAGAAGATCCGAGTTTTAAAGTTCAGGTTGATCAAGTAACTGGCCAAACGATTATGTTAGGAATGGGAGAATTACATTTGGAAATTATCATTGATAAATTGAAAGAAGATTTTGATGTAGAAGTCAATGTTGGATCTCCGAAAGTTGCCTATCAAGAGCTGCTTAGTAAAACCGTTCGGCACAAACAACGTTTGAAAAAACAAAATGGAGGCCCCGGTTCTTTTGCTGTAATTGATGTAATGCTTGGTCCTGCGGATGAGGAGTTTTTAGCAAGTGAAGCTCATGTAAAAGATGGTCAACGTTTGCAATTTGTAAACAAGATTGTCGGTGGGAAAATCCCTAAGGATTATATTCCTGGTGTTGTAAGTGGTTTTACTAAAATGTTAGAAAATGGGGTGTTGGCATCTTATCCTGTTCAAAGTTTGAAAGTAGAATTATTGGATGGTGATACGCATTCGAAAGATTCAGATGTTCGATCATTTGAGATGTGTGCCGTTGAAGCTTTTAAAGCCGTTGCGATGCAAATGGAACCGCGATTATTAGAGCCAGTTGTTGTCGTGGAGGTTTCAACACCTGAAGAATATTTAGGAAATATTCTCGGAGGTTTGAGCCGAAGGCGAGGGATTATTTTGTCTCAAGAATTAATGCATCAGCATATTCAAATACGAGCCGAAGTTCCTTTGTCAGAGATGTTTGGTTATATCAATCATTTAAGAACGGTCAGTGCAGGACGTGCAAATTATTCGATGAAGTTTAATCATTATGCACCTTTACCAGAACAGATGGCAGCGGAAGTTCTGACAAAATAGGCTAAGAGTATTTGGGGGGGTTGGGCTTCGGACTGAAAACAGGCAGTTTTTTGTTTAGGCAAAGTTTAAAAACCGGAGTTATGTCTTAACATAATGAGGATTTTAAAACTGAAGGATAAATGAAAAAATGACGTTTGGAAGCCGAATGCTAAATCTCTAATATGCTCAAGAATAAAAATCATGATGTTTGGAAGCAGTTCTCTAGCAATAGGGGGCTGCTTTTTTATGTAAAACCATCATGATTTAACTTGGCTTAAGCCTTGTAAAATCATGATGGTTTATTTAAGATGGTTTAAAAAATCCGTTTCATAATACGTCTCCTTCTTTTACGCTTTTTCTTTTTTAATGCCTTCTTGATCTTCGCTTCCACCAAAGGCTCCATCAATTGATAACCCACAAAATTAGGATGAACACCATCATCACCAAGTTCTTTTTTTAGACCGTTTTTTTCATCAACCATAGGAGTGAAATAGTCCACGTATTGAATGCGATTAGCCTTTGCATAAGCTTCGATTTCTTTATTTAATGCAATCACTTTTCCAGAAGGTTCTAATCCAGGATTCCACGGAAAATCATAAGCCGGTAAAACAGAACATAAAATAACTTGGATATGATTAGCTTTAGCTAACTCTGCCATTGATTTTATATTATCCGCGATCATCTCAATACTCGAAGGACCGGTATTGCCTGCAATATCATTTATCCCTGCAAGTATCACAACAACAGATGGTCGAAGGTCAATCACATCATTTCTAAATCTGATTAACATTTGAGGCGTTGTTTGTCCACTTATACCTCGATTGATATATGGATTTTTTACGAAGATCCCCGTTGAGTCTGTCTTCCAAAACTCGGTAATAGAATCGCCCATAAAAACGACTCTTTTTTTTCTAAGCCCTTCAGTATCGACTTCGTTGTTTTGATCTTTAAAACGGTTTAAATTTGCCCAATCCTGAGCAGTTGTTTTTCCAAAGCAAAAGAAAAGGAAAAAAATAGAGGATGATAGTTTTAAATATTTCATAAAAATGATATTGAAAAGACTAGATTATTGTGTGTTTTTAAAAATAACTTATTAAAATTAGAGAAAAATGTAATAATAGCAAAATTCCGACTTTCAGGGATTTGAAAAGCCTTGTTATTGTTGCTTGCTAGGTTTTTGAAGGAAACGGATAATGATTATCTATTATATCCGGACATATTATCCTTTATTATGACAATTTTTAGGTGAGTAAGCACAAAAAGGTGGAATAGCTTCTCAATTTTTCATATCTTTAAATCGGTTTATTGCGAAACAATTAGCTTCCCGTTTTTACTAATTCAAATTAAAGATTTGTTTTAGTGGAAATATTTATGCGTTTATCCAAAATACTTTCTCCCAATTGGATAACATTTAGTCAAAAGAATCTTAATAATTTTTAACCAAACGTGCTCTGTTATGCGCCCAATTCTACCTTACTGTCTAGGGATTATACTGTTAATGGTATTCCCTAATCTTTCCTTTTCATCCAATGATTCTGATACTTTTTGCAAGTATAATGATGATCCTATAGAAATTACTAGTGATCATCATCGAGCAGAACTTCTATTGTCAGGAGATAACAACCTTTTGACCTTTTGTAATTTAGAAGTAGGAGAAACCTATATTATAAGTGGTTTCGGTCATACGGATCGTACTTGTCAGTTTCTTTCAAAGATTGTTGGAAGAGAAGCTAAAGTTGAAAAAACTAATCTAAGCATTGACTCCGGTCAAGCTCTTTTGGAATTCAAAGCATTGACGACTTGTATTGACATAGAAGTTTCTAAAAGTACTTGCATCAGTGATCCAGAGTACTTAGCCTATATGACGGTTGAATGCACATCTTGCAACACTGGTAATAGTCCAATTTCTTTTTTACCTAACATAAGTGTAGATCCAAATTTCTCAGCGGATCAATTGGTTTCTGATATTTTTATTGGAGGAGATTGTTTTGATGTATCCAATGCATCGATTATTGGATCAGATGATGGAGCTGGCTTTTTCCAAAATGCCGACGTAATTGGTTTTGGAGGAGGAGGAGTTATTCTTGCTTCTGGTAATGTAACTGATGCACCTGGTCCTGCAGGAGGAACGGCGAGTAGCAACACTGCACCTAATAATCAAAATGATCCAGATTTGTTGGCCTTGTCGGGGAACCCAAATATGAATAATTGTAATGGTTTAGAGTTTGATTTTATTCCAACTCTAGACGCTTTAGAATTTGAATTTGTTTTTGCATCTGAAGAGTATTGTACTTTTGTAGGATCTCAATATAATGATGCTTTTGGTTTTTTTGTAAGCGGGCCTGGAATTACTGGACCTTATTCACTAGGTGCAGAAAACATCGCTTTGGTTCCTGGAACAAATACAGAAATCGCTATTAATAATGTTAATCAAAATATTAACAGTGGTTTTTTCAATCCAAATAATCAAAACTCTTGTGGAGGAACGACTAATTTAAACGATATAGAATATGATGGTTTCACTGATGTGTTTACTGCTACATTAACAGGTTTAGTAGCCTGTGAGACTTATCATATTAAGTTGATTGTAGGTGATGCATCGGATAGTGCATTCGATTCTGCTGTATTCCTAAAAGGAAAAAGTTTTGATGCTGGAGGAGCACTAGACGTACAAGCAGAAGTACAAGGTGCTAGTGGAGATGTTGCAATTGAAGCTTGCCAAGATGGGGAGTTTTTATTCTTTAATGGGTTGGGCGGCCCAGATCCATTAACCGTAAACTTTACAATAGGAGGAACCGCAACTGCGGGAGTTGATTATGTACCTTTTCCAAATAGCATTACCATTCCAGCAGGTGCTGGTTTTGCATCTATTCTAGTTGATATTTTACCAGATGCTATTGCGGAAGGGCAAGAGACCATTACCATTACCTTAGAAGATGATGCTTGCTCTTGTTTAGGGCAAGAAACGATACTCTATATAGATGATTACGAAGACATGATGGTGATGGATGAAATGACTTCTGTTTGTGGAGGCGGTAACACCACCTTAAGTCCAGCAATTACTGGAGGCGCATTGCCTTACACTTATTCTTGGAGTAATGGCCTTGGAAATGGTTCATCCGTAGATGTCTCCCCCGCAGGAACAACGACATATACCGTTACGATAACAGATAATTGTAATATCTCAACAGAAGCTGATTTTACAGTAACCGTACTAAGTGCACCAACAGCAACCTTGAGTGGCAATGCTGCGCTTTGTGCTGAAGACCCAAATGCGAGTGCTACACTTACAGTATCTTTTACAGGAGTCGGACCTTGGGATATTACTTATACATTGAACGGAAGTCCAGTAACAATTAATGGGATTACAGATAATCCATATGATTTGGTGGTGACTAACCAAGGTTCTTATACGCTTAGTGGAGTCTCCAATTCTTTTTGTACAGGGGCTGCGAGTGGAACGGTCAATGTACAAAATATAGATGTTCAATTAAATGTCATTCCTGTTAATATCGCATGTAATGGTGATCAAACAGGATCTATTGATATAACACCTTCTGGAGGTGATCCAACTTATACTTATGCTTGGGCAACAGGAGAGGTGACAGAGGATTTGATTAATGTGCCATTCGGTACTTATACGGTTACAGTTACAGATCTTAACGGTTGTTCCGAAACAGTTACAACAACATTAAGTGAACCAACTGCTTTAAGTGCTTCTATTTTTGAAGTTGCACCGATCAACTGTAATGGTGATCTCACTGGAGCAATAGACCTTACTGTATTAGGAGGTGCTCCTGGTGGTTATACTTATAACTGGAGTAACGCTAGTTCTAATGAAGATTTAATACAATTAGGGGCAGGGACTTATACGGTTACAGCTACAGATATGAATAACTGTACTATAGTTGAGTCAATTACATTGACACAACCTGATGCTATGACTGCAAATACTTTTGTAAGTCAAAATGTTACTTGTTTTGGAGGTAATAATGGAGCAGGAGAATTAACAGTTATTGGAGGAACTGCACCTTTCTTTTATAGCTGGTCTAATGGTGGGGGTATTGATGAAGATCCAACCGGCCTGACAGCTGGAGATTATACCGTTACTGTTACGGATCTAAGTGGATGTACAGCAATAGGCGGTATTTCTATTCTTCAACCACCTCCGATTATTGCTCAAGCAGATGAAACAGAAGGAGTAAGTTGTGCTAATCCAACTGGAGGTTCTGCTTCTCTTATTGTAGTAGGTGGAAATCCATCATATACGTTTGAATGGAGTAATGGTAACCCTAATCAAAATCCGGATAATTTAAGTGTTGGTGTAAATACAGTAACCATCACAGATGTGTTAGGTTGTATGGATACGACAGAAGTAACGATTACAGGAGATACACTTTCCCCAAGTGCTGATATCTCAGTAATTGGTTTGATCTCTTGTACCAATAGTGATGTTACATTAGATGGAACGGGATCGACAGGTAATGGTGTATTATCTTATGAATGGCAAAATGCAAGTGGAACAATAATTAGTACTGATCCAACGACTGATGTTGGAGCGTCAGGAGATTATACACTGATTATAACTGATGGAAATAATGGTTGTACTGCTGAGATTAGTGCAATGGTCGATGAAAATTCAGATGTGCCAACAGCTGCTGCTGTTATTGATGGAGTTTTGAGTTGTGTCAGTGATATGGCAACACTCGATGGATCTAGTTCTACAGGAACTGGAACTTTATCCTATGAATGGCAAAATGCAGGAGGAACTGTTATCGCTAACGTAGCCGAAACAGACATTACTACTCCTGGTGAATATACATTGGTCGTTACGGAAGATGGAAGTGGTTGTACTTCTTCATTCCTGATCGATGTTCCTGAAGATATTGAAGCTCCAAGCCCAGTTGCAGATGCTTCTGGTCTTATTAATTGTTCTGGAGATCCAGTAACATTAGATGGATCAAGTTCTACAGGTATAGGTAATCTTTCTTACGAATGGTTTGATGAGACGGATACTTCTTTGGGAGCTGGAGTTGATATAGATGTAAGTAATTCAGGAACTTTTACTTTGGTAATTACTGATGATGCAAACGGATGTACTTCTGAAGTTGATGTAATGGTTGGAGAGAGCACTGATGTTCCAACGATTGATACACAAGTTTCTGGAGATATAACTTGTATCGATTTGATGGCTACACTAGATGGTAGTGGTTCCACTGGAATAGGAACATTAACTTATGAATGGCAAGATCCTACTGGAACGGTCATAGGGATGACTGCTGAAATTGATGTAGCAGATGCAGGAGATTATGTTTTAATTATTACAGATAGTGACAATGGTTGTACATCTCAGATGAGTGTAGAATTATTAGAAGATATTGCTGCACCTTCAGCAGCAGCTTCAGTTGATGATGCTTTGGATTGTATGATGACGCCTGTTAGTCTTGATGGAAATGCTTCAACTGGAAATGGTACTTTAGAATATGAATGGCAAGATCCAGATGATATCGTTATCGGTGCAACAGCCGACCTAGATGTTACCGTTGCAGGAATCTATACCTTAGTCATTACGGATATGAGCAATGGCTGTACTGCTGAAACAACAGTAGAAGTTTTAGAAAGTATTGATCCACCAACACCAGATGCGACCGTAAATGATATGCTATCTTGTTCTGGTGATCCAGTTACTTTAGATGGTAGTGGTTCTTCAGGAAACGGTACTATTGATTATAATTGGACTGATCCAAATGGAGATCCAGCAGGAACTACAGCAGAAGTCGACGTTACAATTCCTGGTACCTATACATTATTGATAACAGATTCAGGAAATGGTTGTACAGCAGAGACTACGGTTAATGTATTAGAAAATGTAGCTACTCCTAGTATTGATATTGCTTCTGATGGAATATTGACTTGTGCAGATATGGAAGTTACCTTAGATGGCTCTGCTTCTTCTGGAATAGGAACAATAACTTATGAATGGTTTGATTCAGATGGTCTTAGTATTGGAACAGGACCAGATTTAGATGTTGCTGATCCAGATGATTATATTTTAGTGATAACAGATACCGATAATGGTTGTACTGCAGAAACAAGTTTTATGCTTGATCAGGATATAGCAACTCCTACTTCAAATGCTGGATCAGGAACTTCGCTTACTTGTTCTGATACTGAAGTAACGCTTGATGGATCTGGTTCTACTACAGTAGGAAATGTTTCTTACGAATGGTTGAACAATGGTGGTGTTACAGTAGGAAATGCGATTACTGTTGAAGTTACTGAAACAGGAACGTATACTCTAATTGTTACCAATGATGATAACGGATGTACCGCAAGTTCTACGGTTGATGTGACACCAGATGCAAGTCTTCCTACTGCTAACGCAGGGCTAGGATCCGCTATTACTTGTATTGTAGATGAGGTTACCTTAGATGGATCTGCTTCTACCTCAACTGGAAATATTTCTTATGAATGGTTTGATGAAAATCTGGTATCAATTTCTAATGATTTAGTTATTGATGTAACTATAGTCGGAACTTACACACTCGTTGTGACCAATGATGATAATGGATGTTCTGCTTCTTCTTCTGTTGAAGTGAGTGAGGATATGACGCCACCAAATGCAGATGCTGGAACGGTTCAATTTATAACTTGTACAGAAACAGATGTTACACTAGATGGAAGTGACTCTTCTGGAGATAACTTATCTTACCAATGGTTGAATGAAAGTGGAGTAGAAGTAGGAACAACAGTAACTGTTGTAGTGATGTCTGCAGAAACTTATACATTGATCGTAACGAATGGAGATAATGGATGTACTCAATCGACAACGGTTGAAGTTCAAACGGATTCCAATGTTCCAGTTTCAAATGCTGGAATGGATGGTTTATTAAATTGTAATATTTTAAATTATACACTAGATGGTTCAAACTCAACTGGTGGAACTTTAGAATATGAATGGCAGGATCCTACGGGTACGGTGATTAGCACTGATCCAATGATTGATGTATCCATTAGCGGTACTTATACTTTAGTTGTTACAGATACGGACAATGGTTGTACTTCAACTTCTACCGCATTTGTAGACGAGGACATTGAAGATCCAATTGCAGAAGCAGGACTAAATGGTGAAATAGATTGTGATACTGATATGGCTACATTAGATGGAGGTGCTTCTACAGGAGGAACACTATCTTATGTTTGGGAAGATGCAACCAATGCAGTTGTAGGAATGACTCAAATGCTTACCGCAACAGAAGCTGGTATCTATACTTTGATTATAACAAATGAAGATAACGGTTGTACTGCAACGGATCAGGTTGAAGTCATTGGAAGTTTCGAAACACCAAGTGTTGATCCTGGATTAGATGGCTTATTAACTTGTATTGAAACTAGTGCTACACTTGATGGTTCAGGTTCTACAGCTAATGGTACAATCGCTTACGAATGGTTTGATGCAAGTAATGTTTCATTAGGAAATACTGCAATGGTTACAACGGAACTCCCAGGTATTTATACTTTGATTATTACAAATGAAGACAATGGTTGTACCGAATCTTCAACGGTTGAGGTGCTTGAAAATATTGCAACACCAACTTCGAATGCAGGACAAGGGGTGACTTTGACTTGTAGTGATACGGAAGTTACACTTAGTGGAAGTGGTACGACTCAAAGTGGAAACATAGCTTACGAATGGTTGAATGAAGGTGGCGTTTCAATTGGAGTGACTGCATCTGTTCAAGTCGATCAGACTGGTGTTTATACCTTAATTGTAACAGATACAGATAATGGATGTACGATGACTTCTACGGTCTCTGTTGTTCCAGATGTCAATCTTCCAACAGCAAGTGCAGGAACAAGTAGTACCTTAACATGCCTGGTAGAAATGGCAACGCTTGATGGAAGTAATTCAAGTACAGGTCAAAATATTTCATACCAATGGGAAGATGCAAGTAATGCAGTCATTGGAATGGATGCAATGCTTGACGTGACAACTCCTGGTATTTATACCATAGTTGTTACAGATACTAATAATGGTTGTTCTTCTTCTTCCTCTGTTGAAGTTTTTGAAAATATTGAAACACCAAATGCGAACGCAGGATTAGGATCGACATTATCTTGTAGTGATATGGACGCAACACTTGATGGAAGTGGCTCTACAATTAGTACTGGTGGATTAGCTTATGAATGGCAGAATCCGGATGGAGTGACAGTTGCTATGACTGCAACACTTGATGTTTCTGTTTCTGGAATTTATACCTTGATTGTAACTGGAGATAATGGATGTACAGATACAGATGTTGTTGAAATATTGATGGACAATGATATCCCAGTTGCGGATGTAGGATTAGGAGGAACGCTTGATTGTAATATTGCTTCTATTGATTTAGGTGGTAATGGAACAAGTACTGGAATGGGGATTACTCATGAGTGGCAAGATGAGAATGGAGTAACCATAGCGATGACACCTACGACAAGTATAGCAACTCCTGGAACATATACTTTAATTGTTACCAATACGACTAGTGGATGTGAAACGGAGCAATCTATTGTAATTCCTGAAGATGTTTTACCACCGAATGCAGATGCTGGAAATGATGAAACATTGACCTGTATTCTTACAGCTTATGAAATTGGTGGTCTTGGAACAAGTATGGGCCCTGAGTTTATTTACGAATGGACGAATGTTGCAGGAACCGTAATTTCGAACGATCCAGTTACAGAAGTAACCGTCGATGATACTTATACTTTATTGATTACAAATACAACTAATGGATGTACTGCAACAGAACAAGTTGTAGTAGGAATAGATACAGATACACCAGTTGCAGATGCTGGCCAAGGTGGAACCTTGACTTGTGATGCGTCTATGGTAACTTTAGATGGTTCGGCTTCTTCAGGTGCGAACATTGAATTCGAATGGTTGAATGAAGCAGGTGTAGTAGTAAGTACTTTACCAGTTTTCGATGCAGGTGAAACAGGCGTTTATACCTTAGTTGTGACCAACTCAGCGAATGGTTGTTCTGATGAATCAACTGCGTCGATCGTACCGGATGCTAATTTGCCTTCCGCTCAAGCGACTCCAAGTGGAATGTTGACTTGTGTAAATGGTCAAGTTATTTTGGACGGTACCAACTCTACAAGTGTAAGTGGAAATATTTCTTACGAATGGCAAGATGATGTTCAGACTGTTCTTGGAATGGATGATACTTATACAACGACAACTCCTGGCATCTATGTATTGATCGTAACCGATACAGATAACGGTTGTACTTCTTCAACAACGCTAGAAGTTTTAGAAGATGTCCTTCCTCCTTCTGCTGATGCAGGAACACAACAAACTTTGATTTGTGGTCAAACTGATGTGACCTTAACAGGAATTGGTGGAAATGGAACCAACCTCATTTACGAATGGCAAGATGATCAAGGAACAGTATTGAGTAATACGATTTCTGTTACCGTTGCTTCTGCTGGAACTTATACATTTATAGTTACTAATACTGATAATGGTTGTACGACTAGTTCAACAGTCAGTGTAGTACCAGATACCAATCTTCCTACAGCTGACGCTGGGACGACAGCAACATTGACTTGTGAAATAACTACGGTTACACTAGATGGAAATGCTTCTAGTCAAGGAGCTAACTTTGCATACGAATGGCAAGATGCATCAGGTACCGTGATCAGTACAGACTTGATGTTTGATGTTACTTCTCCAGGTACTTATACTTTATTTGTTTTGAATACGGATAATAACTGTTCATCTCAAGATCAGGTTGTCATTGGAGAAGATGTAAATGACCCGACAGCTTTCGCTGATTATGGTTCTGCACAGTCTTTGGATTGTAATAATTCATCGATTACATTAGATGGTTCAGGATCAAGTCCATTTGGAAGTCTGACTTTCCAATGGTCGACCGTTGATGGAAATATTACTTCAGGTGAGTTGACAATCAATCCGGAAATTAATCAGCCTGGCACTTATGATTTAGTGGTTACAAATACAGATAATGGTTGTACAAGTACTACTTCAATAACTGTAGATGAAAACACTGAAGCTCCAATGGTGATTATCGAAGATCCGAGTATGCTTACTTGTGATGTGATAGAAGTATCCATTGATGCAAGTGGTTCTTCTACCAATGGAAATTATACTTACAACTGGACAGGAAATGGAATCGTTTCAGGTGCTAATACTTTAACACCTATCGTCAATCAACCAGGTATTTTTGTGTGTTTCATTATTGATAATGACAATGGTTGTGAAACGCAAGCTTCTATTACGGTTGATGAAAATACAACACCTCCAGTAGCAGCAGCAAGTACGCAGGAGATGTTTGATTGTTTGACAGAAAGTGTAAGCCTAAGTGGTGCTGGTTCTTCGACTGGTGCAGGTATTTCTTACGAATGGACAGGAGTTGGAACGATAGACAATGAGACTACATTAGATCCTACTGTTTATCAGTCTGGAGCGTTTACTTTAATCGTAACGGATGCATCCAATGGATGTACAGAATCAGAAGTTGTCCTTGTAGATGAAGATACAGATGTACCAAGTAGCTTAACGATGTTGATAGAAGATCCTCAATGTTTTGGAGATGATGGAAATGTAGTGGTTTCTGAAGTTGTCGGAGGAAATGCTCCTTATTTGTATTCCATTGATAATGGTGAAAATTTTGTTTCTCAAAACTTCTTTACCAACCTTGCTCCAGGTTCTTATGACCTGATTGTTCAAGATGTAAATGGTTGTGAATATGCGGAAGATTTATTCATCGATATTCCAATTGAAATCATGATAGAAATTGACACGGCTTCATCTGTTTTGATTCAGTTAGGAGAGGATTATCAATTAAATGCTTTGGTTAATCTTGATGAGCAAGACATAGATACTATCTTATGGTCTCCGGCTACTGGATTGAGTTGCACCGATTGTTTGGATCCAATAGTTACAGACGCCTTTAATGAAATCACTTATACCGTGACGGTAATTAATGTAAATGGATGTTCTGAAACAGAAGAGATTACCTTGAGAGTTGAGAAGAAACGTAAGGTGTATATTCCAAATGCTTTCTCACCAGGTAATGGTGGAGCGAATGATATATTCATGATTTACGCTGGTGGTGATGAAATTCAAGAAATTACTACTTTCCAAGTTTTTGATCGTTGGGGTGAGCTTTTATTTGAAAATTATAATTTCCAACCTAATGATCCTGCTTTTGGATGGAATGGAATGTTCCGTGGCGAACAATTAAACCCTGGTGTTTTTGTATACTGGGCTGAGGTTGAATTCATAGATGGAGTGAAACAGATCGTCAAAGGAGATGTTACGATTACTAAGTAATCTTCTTTTAATATAGTTTTTAAAAATAAGGGTTTGGCTTTTAGTCAAACCCTTATTTTTTTGGGCTGTTTTTTTAAAAGTTGTCAAGAATGCATAAATCTTGACGACTTGAATCCTTGGCTGCTTGACCTCTTTTATAACTTTACCACTTTCTCAGAAAAAAGCTGATCTCCAGATTTAATAATTAAAAAATAAACGCCCGTTTCTAAAGAAGAAATATCCACATTTTCGCTATCACTTTTTAAAACAATATTTCCAATTGCATCAAAAACATCCACCTCAATGTCAAGCTGGATATTCGGCATCTTGATCGTCAATTGATCGTTGGTAGGATTTGGAAAAACACTAATATTTGAATCATTGAAAATTTCCTGATTACCAACAGGATTATCTACGACGATCAAAATATTTCGAGTATACTCACTAATGATCATTCCATTTCTACTTTCTGAAACACAGAGCCCCAAAACATACGTACCTGGGAATTGAGGAGAGATCCATTGAAAACTTCCATCAGTAGCATTCACGGTTAAATTATTCTCAGATGTTGGATAAACTTCAGTAATCTGATTATAGGTGCTCAGGTATTCAATATCACAAACTTCAACCTGAATTTCATCTCCTTCCGGATCCGTAAACTCTGAATTATAAAAAATCGGTAAATAAGTATAACCATGAAGCATGCCTTTACTGAAATAAGGCATATGGTTTTCACCGAAAAGCGGATCGTTTACAGAATGAAAATAAGACGTGCTCAAAATGATGTTTTCCAGATTTGCCTGTGTTATATTGATTATGTTTTGCCCCCAGCAACAATCCTCAACGGTCAAAGTATAAGTGTTTTCTCCACCATAAACATGTCCTGATTGAAATTGATTAAACTTAAAGTTGGTGCCGGGAAGCTCCTCAGAATAAAATAATGGAATGTCTTCACAAAGACCATCACCCCAGCAGAACTCGATACTTTGCAAATCACTGTTAACCGTTGTATATAAATCTACAAATACAGCAACCGAATAGGTCCCTGTTTGTTTTACACTTATTTCTCCACCGGAGAACTTTGATTGTGCAGCGAGGATATTTACCAGAAATAGCCCTAAAAGGAGTAAGAATAGCTTAGTTTTCATAAAAAGTATTTAAATACAACAAAGTATACCAGATTGCGTATTACTAAGAGCATGCTGGGAATTTGGGCTTCGAGCCGAAAACTGCCAGTTTTTTGTTTAAACGAAGTTCAGAAACCGGAGTTATGCCGTAGCATAATGAGGATTTTTGAGCTGAAGGATAAGCGAAAAAATTGCGTTTGTAAGCCGAACGCTAAATACCCAACTTGCTCTAAAGGTAAAAAGTCTGCTGAAATAATCAAAGGACGTAGTCTGGTGAACAGACATTAAATCTTATTTTCTATATTTGCACCCTATGGAGTTTATTGTTCCGAATTTTTTGTGGGCATTATTAGCCTTAGCGATACCGATTATCATTCACCTCTTTTATTTCAGACGATTTAAAAAGGTTTATTTTACCAATGTCCGATTTCTAAAAGAGGTAAAAGAAGAGACTAGTGCTCGAAGAAGATTGCGGAATTTTCTCGTTTTATTAGCGAGATTGTTAGCACTTGCATTCTTGGTTTTTGCTTTTGCTCAACCTTTCATTCCTCAGGACACAGAAGTCAAGAAAGGAGATAAGGTCGTTAGCATCTTTATTGACAACTCTTTTAGTATGAGTGCATTGAGTGAGGATGTTCCTTTGGTGGAGAAAGCGAAGCAAAGAGCTCGTGAAATTATCGAAGCTTATGCTCCGGAAGATCGGTTTCAGGTATTAACCAATGACTTTGAAGGACGCCATCAGTTTGTAGTGAGCAAAGAAGATGCTTTGAGTTTTGTGGATGAAGTAAAAGTATCTCCATCGGTTAAGGAGTTATCGAAAGTGCTCAATCGTCAATTACAAGCGATCAATTCTGGAAGCCAACAGAATAGAGCCTCTTACCTGATTTCAGATTTTCAAAAAAATATTACAGACTTTAAAGAATTTAGAGACAGTACCTTAGATGTGAATTTGATTCCACTTCAATCTGTTCAAGAGCGAAATATTACCATAGATACCTGTTATTTTGATGCTCCAGTTCAGATGATCAATCAAACCAATACTTTGATTGTCAGAATCAAGAATCACAGTTCTCAGGATGCGGAAAATATTCGCCTTTCTTTAAAACATGAAGGACAAACCAAGCCAGTCGGCGCACTGTCTATTCCTGCGGGTGAGTCGGTAACGGACACCGTAAACATGACGATTCAAAAAACAGGTTGGCATGAAGCAGAATTGAATATCACGGATTATCCAGTTCAGTTTGATGATAAATACTTTTTTACTTTCAATGTCGCAGAACAGATAAATATTTTGGTAATCAATGAGGTTGCTCCAAATAAATACCTAGATGCTTCTTTTGCGGGGATTGATTATTTTAAAATCACCAATCAGTTTAGTCGAAATCTGACCTACTCTAGTTTTCCGGAATACGATTTAATCGTGACCAATGGATTGAATAGTGTGAGTACCGGTTTAGCTTCAGAGCTGAATCAATTTGTCGTGAATGGAGGAAACCTTATGGTCTTTCCAGGGCCATCTGCAAATCTTGATTCTTATCGGAGTTTTCTTTCCACCTTTCCTGCAAATGATTTACAAGCTTATGATAAAACGGAACGTACCGTTTCCAATCTAAATACCGAGGAGTTTATTTTTAATGATGTTTTCGAAAATTCAAATGCGAACCTTAGACTTCCGGTCACGCAAGGGAATTACAAAATGACACAATACGCGAGTCGTTCGGAAGAACCATTAATGAGGTATCGAGACGGTTCTGTTTATTTAGGAAAGTATACCAAAGGGCAGGGTCACTTGTATCTTTGTGCAGCTCCTTTAGAGGAGACTTATAATAACTTAGTTAGAAATGGAGATGTATTTATTCCAATGCTTTACAAAATGGCGATTTCAACTGCTAAGGAAAATAAAATCGCATATTTTATCGGAAAAGATGAAATCATCGAAGCGGATAATAAGGTAAGTGGTTCAGAGTTAGTTTATAAAATGAAAGGTAGAGTAGAGGAGTTTATTCCTGAGCAACAGATCATTGGACAGAAGGTACTTTTAGGAATTAATGGCCAAATCCGCGAAGCTGGATTCTATAATTTATTTTTAAAAGAAGAAGAATCTTTTGCGAAGTATGGATTTAATTTTGACCGTAGAGAATCTCAACTAGCCATTTATAATCAAACAGATCTTGCTAATCTCAACGAAAGTTTCAATGTCATCGATAACACTGCATCAGCAAGTCTGACACCATTGATTGGTGAACGTAGCCAGGGAACTGTGCTCTGGAGATGGTGTTTGATTTTAGCTTTGATATTTTTAGGGATTGAGACATTGTTATTACGTTTTTGGAAGGTGTGAATAAAAATAATTCCCTAACTTCGCCCCCGAATCAAAAGCGGCGAATGCAATTTTTCAAGAAAACATTTGGTGGATTATTACTACTGATCGTATTGATGGTAGCAGTACTCTTTATCAGAGAACCTAAATTATTTACAGCACCCAATACTTGGTTGATTGGTGATACCTACGATGGTTTTCGAACCTACGCAGCGATGGTGTATCACGTGAAGCATGACAGCACTTATATGCATTATGAAGGCATGCACTTTCCTTATGGCGATAAAGCCGCTTTTACAGACAACCTTCCTTTAGTTACCAATTCTATTAAATTTATCAGTCAAAATATTAGCGATATTTCGGATCATTGTGGCGGAATATTAAACGGCTTTTTAATTTTGTCTATTCTGCTCTGCGGCGTGTTTATATTTCTGAGTTTTCGAACGCTTAAATTGCCCAATTGGTACGCCATCCCGGTAGCGCTTGGAATAGCGATGCTATCCCCTCAACTCTTTCGACTTTCAGCGCATTATGGCTTGGCGCATCCTTTTGTAATTCCTTTGGTGTTTTGGTTGAGTCTTGTTTTTCATAAAAATAAAAGTTGGGGCATGAGCCTCGGAATTGCCTTGGTATTGTTTTTAATTGCCCAATTACATTTTTATCTTTTTGCGATTGGTGCAGCCTTGATATTAGCCTTGATGGTTTTTAAAACAATGTTTGCTTTTAATACAAAAGCGATGGTGTTCAACTTCTTACATTTTTTAATACAAGTAATTCTGCCTTTTATTCTTTTGCAAATCATGCTCAGTGATGACCTTGTGGATCGACCGACCAAACCTTTTGGCTTCTTTGCTTATAAAGCAATTTGGGAAAGTGTTTTTATTCCAATAGATTTTCAATTAGGAAGATGGATCAATCAATATATTCATAAAATTCCACATTTTGATCGAGAAGGAATTGCCTATGTTGGTCTCATTCCAGTTCTTTTTATTTTAAAAGAATTTTTTATGAAAATCTGGAATCGTTTCAAAGGCATTGAATATAAAAGTATCCTTCCAGATGAGAATCGGTTCTTTTTAAAATCTTCATTTTGGGCAGCAGTTTTAATTTTGATTTTCTCTTTTGGGATTCCATTTATCTTTCCAGGTCTAAAAGAATTACCAGAGAAATTAGGACCATTGGCACAATTTCGAAGCATCGGACGCTTTGCCTGGGTCTTTTTTTACGTATTCAATATCATTGCTTTTTATGCTTTATACTTTCAAATACAAAAGCTAAAAAAACGTGGCTGGCAAGCGATAGTTTATACCTTATTATTGGGTGTGTTGTTATTCGAAGGAGGTGTTTTTCTTTTTGAGAAAATAGAATTGGATATGCGTAAAAATCCAGATATCCGAGAAGCGTATCAAAAGAGTGATAACACTTGGTTGGATGCAATAAATATTGAAGACTATCAGGCGATCATCAATGTTCCGTATTTTCATATTGGGTCAGAAAATATCTGGATCAGTCCAAGCAATAAAGAAGTACATCGTTCGCTTTGGCTTTCTGTACAGACCGGACTTCCGATTACTTCTAGCTTTATGGGAAGAACCTCAGTTGGTCAGGTGATCAATCAAATGGAATTAATTGCTGAACCTTATCGTCGACCGAAGATTTTAGATGACCTTCCTAATCAAAAAGATTTCCTAGTATTTTTACACAAAAAAGCTTTTGATAGAGTGTCGTATCTGTATGGACATTTCCTTAGAGATTTAAAATTGGTCCATGAAGATCAAGAGGTAAAAGTATTTCGAATGTCTATCGAAGAGATTGAAGATCGAGTAGGAGCGAAGCAAAAAAAAGTGAAGAAAAAATATCAAGATGCAAATTTATTTAAATACAAAGATCTTCAAAGTACCGATAGCCTGAACAATTTCTTTTATCAAAGTTTTGATGATCTACCAGCAACTAAAAAATACCATGGTGCCGGAGCTTTTGAAACTCATGGATATCCGGAAACGATTATTTATGATGGACACATTCCTTTTCAAACGAATCAGGAATCTTATGTTTTTTCCATCTGGGCATACATGCAAGGTGATCTAAATCCTAAGGTGAAATTGTCTATCGAAGAATATCAGGCCGGGACGAATTATGTTTTTTATAAAGATACTTATGAATTGTATAAAACATTCCGATCAATTGATAATGGCTGGATACTTAGTGAATTTCCATTCAAGTTAGGAAGACCTGATAGTCGAATCCGAGTGAAGGTCTGGAATAAAGACCGTGGAACTGAATCCATATTTTTAGACGAGATGCAGATTCGAAAAAAAGGAACTCAAGTGTATTTAAAAAAGGATAATAATCTAATGTTTAATAATCGATGGTTTTTGTCTGAATGAATGGCCCCCCAAATGTAAAAGAAAAAAGCTTGAAACTCTAGTTTACCCACACATTCACTCATTAAAATATTCACTCATTCGCTCATTTTTATCACATCATCCAGAACCGTCGCATCCTCAGAACCCAACTTTTTTACTTTCGATTCTGTTTCCAATACCGCCGTAGGTGCTTCCTTGCCCAGCATATATTTCACCAACATAAATCCAATACAAGCGATACCACCAATCGCGGACATCGCATACCACAATACCGTATAGCCATAAACTTCAGCGATGTGCATACCCAAGGTAGGACCAATGATCATAGCAATCGACCAACTCAAAGTATAGAGCCCCATATATTCTCCACGTCGCCCAGGTTTGGAACGACTCAAAGCAAAAGCATTGCTAAACGGAAAAGCGATCAATTCACCAAAGCTTAAAAGGAGTATAGAAATAGTAATCGCCAATTGCCAAATGCTAGTCAGATTGTAAATCAAGAAACCAAGCGTAATCATAATCACCCCTGCCAGAACCAGATCCATTTTTTTAAATCTATCTTCAAAAAGATAGACAACCGGCATTTCAAAAACAAAAATCAGCAAACAATTGGCAAGCATGATCAAGCCATATTGATCTTTGCCAATATCGAAAACATCTGTAAAATAAACCGGTATGGTATTCCACAATTGCATGAATACAATCCCATTCAATAAAATAAAAAAGGCAAACAAAATATAGAGGTAATCGCTATAAGCAGATTCTCCAGGTTGGCGTTCAATTTTTTCCTCAGGTTTTTTAGATTGTTCCACTTTTTCTACCATCACCATTCTTAAAAAAATAGCTGCAGATATACAAGTCACGGCATCGATGACGAACAACATTTTAAAACCAAAATACTGAGCGATTAAACCAGCAGCTCCAACACCTAAACCAACACCGAGATTAATGGCCAACCGGACTAAGGAAACAGATCGATTGTGATTTTCAGGATGCGCATAAGCACTAATAGAGGCCATACTTGCTGGTCGGAAGCTGTCATTGATCGTACTCACAAATAAGACAGTAATACAATAAGAAGTAAAAGTTTCCATTTGCATGAGTACAAAAAAGGAAGCACCTCCTAACAATAAAGACCAAAACATGGTGGGATAATATCCAACTCGATCCGTCAGCCATCCTCCTAAGATAGATCCGATTACAGAACCTAATCCAAAAATACTCATCGCGATTCCAGCTTCCGTAAGGGACCAATTTAATTCATCAGTAAGATAAATGGTCATAAAAATAATGACCATCGTTCCAGAACGATTGATGAGAGTCATCAAGGAGAGTAACCAAATGTCTTTTGATAATCCATCGAAGGATTTTACATACACGGAGAAGATTTTTCGTAGGGCACTTCGTATCAGTGTTCGCATGTTCTCTGGTTTCGTTGGTGTCGGAAAGTGGGATAACAGGGGCGACCGTTAATTAGTTCCCTAGAGAAAAAAGTTAACAACTTACTAGAATAACGATTGATGACCTCCGGATGTTCACTTGTTAATCTACTATCTCATTCACCCGTTTTAAAACCTCTCCGGCACAAGCCCAAGAGACGGTAAAACCACTTCCTCCATGTCCATAGTTATGGATGATGTTTTTATCTGGTTCTTTTTCCAAACGAATAGAAGAACGATAAGGTCTTAGGCCAACCTCAACGTTTAATAAAGGAAGATTTCCAATTTTAGGAACAACTTTTTTTGCTCGGTTAATGATGGCAGATGTTGCAGAATCATCTGGATTTAAATTGTAATTATTAGCATCAGCAGTACCGCCAAGAACGACACAATCTTTTCGAGGAAGAATATAGAAAAAATGATCAGGGTGATCGTCCGCTGCAGAAAGTAGATTGGGGCTTGCTTGCATTTTTACAATTTGTCCTCTTACAGGATAAAGTGCTTCATCATTGGTTAATAACTTTGCACCAAGACCAGTACAATTAATTACAATATTATCAGGTGTACAAGCCTCTTCCAAATCAAGGATTTCATCCATCAATATCTCTCCACGGAATTCATCAAAAAGATATTCCAAAAAGATCGGTGTTTCGATCATTGGTACCCGAGCAACATACCCGAAAGAATAGGAGGGAGGCAATTCTTTTTTGCTAGCTTTTCGCAAATGCTCAGTCGGCATAGCTTCTTCCCAAGAAGGTATTTCATCTGTTTGAGTGAGGTATAAAAAATCCACCATATTAACACCAGTGATTGGATCATGGCTCATTTTTTCAAGAATATGATAAGTCTCCAAACTCCATTTATTGACGAGATCAATAGGGTTTGCTTTATAAGGCATCCAGATAGCAGCTGCAATTGCAGAAGTCGTTTTAAAATGTAAATTCTTGGTAATAATTTTTACATCATAGCCAGCTTTTTCTAAAGTGATCGCAGTTGTAAGACCGATAACTCCACAGCCGATGACACTTACCTTTTTCATAGAAAATATTTTTGAGTTTATATTCAAAAATAATAAATAATTGTGTTGAAATCTATTATAAAACAAAACAAAAAGTATATTTTTGATATAATGTAATACGACTCAACACTATTCAAAATCGTAGATTCAAAATTCAAAACTATGGCTTACTTCACAAAAGAATTTCTAAAATTTTTCAAAGAACTAGAGAAGAACAATCAGAGAGAATGGTTTCATGCGAATAAAAAACGCTATGAGGAACATGTGAAAAAACCTTTTGAGGAATTTGTAGCAGTCATGATTGATAAAATGCAGGCCATTGATTCAAGGATTATGATCACGCCCAAAGATGCAATTTTCAGAATCCATCGGGATGTCCGTTTTAGTAAAGACAAATCTCCTTATAAAGTACAAGTCTCTGGGATTATTTCGAAAGGAGGACGTAAGGATATGTCTACACCAGGTATTTACCTACAATTGGATCATAAAGAATTTGGAATATACAGCGGTGCTTATATGCCTGATAAAAATCAATTGCAAGGTATCCGCGAAGCGATAGCTTCAGATCCTAAAGGGTTTAAAAAACTAATTTCAGCCAAGGCATTCGTCAATAAATTTGGAACCATCCAAGGCGAACAAAATAAGAGAATCCCTAAGGAATTTAAGGAAATTGCAGAAGAACAACCTTTAATTGCCAACAAACAGTTTTACTACATGGCCGCCTTACCAGCGAATACTGCTTTGGATGATAAATTGGTAAAAACTGTACTGGATTATTATAAAGCATCGATTCCTGTGAGTCGTTTTTTATCAGAAGCAATGAGCTCTTGATCAAAATCAATGGCCTCTTACTAAAAAATGGGTGAAATACTTATGGACTATTGTATAGATGTTTCATATATTTGAGCCATGACCTTTGAAGAATTTAAAACTTACTGTCTTTCCAAAAAAGGCGTCGAGGAAACTTATCCCTTTGGCGATATGGCCGCATGGTTTAAGGTCGGTGGCAAAGCCTTTTGTTGGACATTCATGGAAATGTTTAAAATGGAAGAGGAGTTGAAGCCTGCTTTTACCTTTGTAAATTGTAAAGCAGATCCTGATCTGGCCTTAGAATGGAGAGAAAAATACGATGCTGTTAAGCCAGGATGGCACCAAAGCAAGAAACATTGGAATTCAGTATTTATGGATGATTCTCTTTCTGATGAGGACTTTAAAATGATGATTGATCACGCTTACGATCTCGTCTATAATTCCCTACCTAAAAAAGCTCAAGCTGAGCTCTAATCTTATAAAATACCTTTATCAAACTCAAATTACTGTTCATTTTTAATTGCTTATATATGGTATTTGCAAGATGATATCGCTACCGTTTGTGTAGCAATCTCAAACACAGCGATCACCTAATGACCAAATAAAAAAAATCTTGCGATTACTCGGATTGTTGACATCCATTCCTTTCATTTTCCCATCGGGAATAATACCTTTGTGCCCGAATGAAGAACGTCGAACTGATACTAAAGGGAAACATCACTAGTTATCTCCTCAAACATACTTTTACCATCTTTATAGGATTACTTGCCTTGTCTTCCTTGGCATTGGTAGATATGTATTTTATTGGAAAACTTGGAAAAGAAGAACTCACCGCGGTAAGCTTTGCTGCACCGATACTTTTGTTTTGTATAAACTTATTGCTAAGTCTTGGAGCGGGATTGATGATTGTCCTTTCCAAATTAGTGGGCAGTAATGATCAGGAGAATATCAACAGAGTGAGTTCAGCGGGATTGTATCTGTCGATAGTGATTGGCTTAGGACTTTATGGAATGGGCTTATATTATAATGATTCCATTTTTGCTTTTATGAACGCTGAAGAACATCTTGTGAAATTGCTGAAGACCTATATGAACTATATGTATTTTGCATTTATCCTATTGGCTTTGATGATTGCATGTACGAATGTGATGAGAGCATTCGGTGATGTGAGATTACCAACGGTGATTATGGCGACCGTCGTTGTACTCAACTTGATCTTAGATCCGATCTTGATTTTTGGATGGGGAAGTATTCCTGCATATGGATTGAATGGAGCAGCGATTGCTTCGATGATTGCGATTGCTGTTGGCTTGATTACAGGTTTAATATTTGTGTTTAGATACATCACTTTCATACCGTCCTCTTTAATCTTTCGATGGGATGAAGTCATCAAGGTTGCAGTGCCTGTAACTTTTAGCAAAACCATGTTGCCATTTGCCAATGGTGTAATCACTAGAATGCTAGCTTTTTGGGGAACAGCAGCGGTGACTGCTTATGGTATTGGCTACCGAGTAGATCTCTTGGTTTTATTATTTATGATGTCGATGTCGATTGTCGTTGCTCCTTTTGTTGGACAAAATTTTGGCGCCGGAAATTTTAAAAGAATTCGAGAGTGTATAAAAATAAGTCTCAAGTTTTCAATCATTTATGGATTGATCGCAGCAGTAGTTATTTTTCTTTGCCGATATTCGATTGGAGGTTTTTTTACAGATGATGAAACCACCGTAAATGCGATCGCATTATATCTGATGATCGTACCCGCTGGATATTTTTTAAATGGAATTTTCTTTATTGGAAATGCCGTTTTGGATACTTTAAATCGGCCAACAATTGCAGCAGTTATTACCTTCGGACATCTATTTGGTTTGTATTTACCAATGGCTTCTTTAGGAAATAAATATTGGGGAACAATAGGCATCTATGCTGCTTATCCAATCTCTAGTTTGATTGGAACAATTGTCGTTTTACTCGTTGTTAGAAATACGATTAATAAATTAGAAAAAACATGACCTGGAAAGAGCGGATTGGCTTGTGGCGTTCAAAGGTGATGTATTATTGGAA
>CAKZTD010000049.1 GCA_937921595.1 uncultured Saprospiraceae bacterium | reverse complement strand
GATCCTAAAACAAAGAATGAATAAAAAAGATAGCTTCGGAAAAGAACCATTAGGGAAGTTATTAAAACAACAAGCGATCCCGGCATCGATTGGCATTTTAGTCATGTCGATCTATGGAATCGTGGATACCATCTTTGTTGGGAGGTGGGTAGGATCTTTAGGGATTGGAGCAATAACGGTCGTAATGCCAATCACTTTCTTGATTTCAAGTATTGGAATGGCCATAGGGATTGGAGGATCTTCCATAATTTCTAGGGCTTTTGGAGAAGGAAATGATGAAAAAGCACATCAAACTTTTAGCAATCAGATTCTGTTGATTCTTTTTTTAGCATCCATCATGGTTTTTTGTGGATTTATTTTTCAAGAGCAGATCATCGATGCATTTGGTGGTAAAGGAGAAATCAAAGAACCAGCGACTACTTATTTTCAAATTATGCTTATTGGAGTTCCATTTTTGGCCTGGGCCATGATGAGCAATAATATAATTCGAGCAGAAGGATATCCAAGGTTCGCGATGTATACTTTGCTGATTCCAGCAATATCAAATATCATTTTAGATCCTATTTTTATTATCGTTTTGGACATGGGCTTAGAAGGAGCAGCTTGGGCAACTTCCATTTCTTACATGATCAGTGGTGCCTATACCTTGTGGTTTTTTACTTTTGGAAAATCTCAATTAAAAATAAAATCTTTCCAACCCAATTTCCCAATCATAAAGGAGATCGCGTCAATAGGTTCTGTAACCTTAGCAAGACAAGGAACCATTAGCGTTCTTTCCATTGTAGTCAATAATGCCTTGTTTTCTTATGGAGGTGAAATGTCTTTATCAACTTATGGAATCATCAATCGGGTGATGATGTTTGCCAATTTTCCAGTATTAGGAATCACTCAAGGGTTTGTCCCTATCGTGGGATTTAATTATGGAGCGAGTCTTTTTAAAAGAGTCAAGAATTTGATTTTTCTTTCTATGAAAACAGCAACCGTTATTGCGCTTTGCATCTTTACGTGCATCATGATCTTTACGCCACAGCTCATTGGTATTTTTACAGAAGACCAAACATTGATTGATCTTACTGTTCCTGCATTACGAGGCGTGTTTTTGGCAACACCTTTATTAGCAGTCAACCTAATCGGTAGCGCTTACTTTCAAGCCATTGGAAAAGCCTTGCCTGCATTAATGTTGACTTTGTCAAAACAAGGCTTTTTTCTCATTCCTTTAATCTTGACCTTGCCGCTATGGTTTGGACTAAACGGTGTTTGGTTTGCTTTCCCAATTGCTGATATTGGAGCAGCAGTGATAACTTATATCTTTTTACGAAAAGAGGTTCAAAAGCTTAAGCCCGAGGATGAACCTGTAAAAGAAATGTTTACCAGTCAACTATAGTTAATCAGGATAAGGTTTTTAATTGTTTATCAGACTAAATGTTAATTTCAGATCCCGCTCAAGGAAAGAATTTAATAATTAATCTGAGGGGCATTTTTGATTTTGATTTTTATTGAACTTTTGATTCATTAAACAATCTCTTTCCCAAAATCTTCCTTACTTTTGCAAAATGAAACATCTTATCGCTCCTTCAGTACTCGCAGCAGACTTCACTAATTTAGCTAAAGACCTAGAAATGGTCAGTAATAGTGAAGCCGATTGGCTCCATGTTGATATCATGGATGGTCGTTTTGTCCCTAATATTTCCTTTGGAATGAATATCGTTAAGGCGATGAAATCCGTATGTACAAAACCTTTGGATGTGCATTTAATGATTGTTGAGCCAGAGAAGTATATCGAAGAATTTCGAGAAGCAGGAGCGGATGTGATCACTGTCCATTACGAAGCTTGCCCTCATCTGCATCGAACCATACAACAAATCAAAGCTACTGGAGCAAAAGCAGGAGTAGCACTTAATCCACATACACCAGTTAGCCTTTTGGAAGATGTTTTGGAAGATCTGGATATGGTTTGTATTATGTCCGTTAATCCTGGATATGGTGGGCAGAAATTTATCTACCAAACTATTCCAAAAGTGAAAAAACTTGCGGAGATGATCATGGAACGAAACCTTAAAACGATTATAGAGATTGACGGTGGAGTAGGGTTGCAAAATGCTGAAGCTTTACTGAAAGCAGGAGCCAGAGTATTGGTTGCAGGATCAGCAGTTTTTAAAGCGGAGAACCCTTCTGACGTTATTTCACGTATGAAAAGAATCGGAGCTGATACAATGAGTGTCTGAAAGGATACTTTACTGGTATGATCTTCGTTTTCAATGTATCTGTCCAAATTTTATATTTGATGACGAAAAAGCTCAATTTAAGGTTTTGAAGAAACGTTTTTGTATTTTCATGGCTATAGCTATGGTAATTTAAAAATGCGAAATCAAGTTCTTAAAGTGTGATTTTGCAGCTCGAAGGATAAACTTTGGACAGGTTCTAAGTATTGTCGGCTAGATTCTAACGTTTCTAGTTGAAATCATTCATCTTCGTATGATGAAGCCTATAATGGCTTTGTTAAATTGAAACCCTTTTCATGAAGCATATTATTACAAGTCTTTTATTAATAACATTTTGTTTCTCTGGTCTTTTTGCTCAATCTGGTGATAGAGCCATGATTTTTGGAAAAATCACGGACGGTGTTACCGGAGAGCCTATTGATTTTGCAACTATTTACATCAAAGGGACAACTGTTGCTACTGAATCAGATGGCAATGGTGAGTATATTATAAAAATTCCAGCCAACGAGCGAGCAACAATTATTTTTTCCCGGATCGGTTACAAAGAAGGATCTGCCCGAGTAGGTGCCTTGAGTAATGGCGCCCGACGAAAGATTGACGTTAAGTTAGCTGCTGCAGAATCTAATATTGAAGTGGTCGTAACTGAAAGCCGGATTCAAGAAGGTGGAATGATCAGGGAAGATGTGGTTGCTTTAAAATTATTACCATCGACTTCTGGAAACTTCGAAAGTGTTTTGCCTCATATTGCTTTGGGCACAAGTAGTGGAACTGGTGGAGAGTTGAGTGCACAGTATAATGTTCGTGGTGGAAATTATGATGAAAATTTAGTCTACGTCAATGATTTTGAAATCTACCGACCTCAGTTGGTTCGTTCTGGACAACAAGAAGGCTTAACTTTTCCTAATATAGACTTGATTCGAGATTTATCTTTTAGCTCAGGAGGTTTTGAAGCAAAATATGGCGACAAATTATCCTCTGTTTTAGATATAAAATACAAACGCCCGGATTCTTTAAGAACATCAATTGGTTTAAGTTTCTTAGGAGGCTCTGCCCATATTGAAGGGAGTATTACTCCTTCTAAAAAAGATAAATATAAAAAAATCCGCTACCTCTTTGGAGCTCGTTATAAAACGACTAAATATCTTTTAGGATCATTGGATGTAAAGGGAGAGTACGCTCCAAACTTTGCAGATATTCAAGGCTATATCACTTATGATATTAACAGAAATTGGCAGCTAGGAGTTATCGGGAATTTCAATCGTGCAGAGTATGAATTTGTTCCGACGACTAGAAATACAGCCCTTGGATTGATTGATTTTGCTTTAGAACTTTTCACTGTTTTTGATG
>CAKZTD010000048.1 GCA_937921595.1 uncultured Saprospiraceae bacterium | reverse complement strand
TGACTCGGATACTAAATTCTTTGGACTGAAAAAACTGCAACTACATTCACAAAATAACGACCCAACGCAAATGAGGGAACGCTTAGGTTATTGGCTTTACCGGAGTATGGATGTACCCGCTCCAAGGTCTATACATGCGAGGCTGGTCATCAATGGAGTCTATATAGGTCTGTTTGCTTTGACGGAACAGATCGATGGTCGTTTTACTCGCCAAAATTTCGATGATGGAAAAGGAAATTTATACAAAGAAATCTGGCCATTAAAAGATAATGGGCAAGCCTTTTCAGAACAAGTATATCTGAATCATTTAAAAACCAACGAAGACGAAGATCCAACAGCTATTCAGATAAGAACCTTTGCACAAGAAATTGCGAATGCCGAACCAGATGATCTTCAAAATGTCATTAGTAATTGGATGGACGTAGATCAAACTTTATCCTATGTGGTCGTCGATCGAATGATTAGAAATGACGATGGTGCATTTCATTGGTATTGCTTTGGAGCAGAATGTTCGCCGCATAATTTTTATTGGTATGAAGAACCAAGTGCTGGAACTGTTCATCTCATTCCCTGGGATCTTGATCATGCTTTTGAAAATATCATTTCCAACGTCAATGCCGTGACACCAATCGCAGATGATTGGGGCGAAACAAGAAACAACTGCTTACCATTTAGCTTTGGAGCATTGGGCGTTCGCCAGCGCTCCGCAGCTTGCGACAAACTGACCGAAGGTTGGGCAAGTTTTACTGATGAATATGAAATTTTGAAAAATGAATTTATCGAAGGTCCTTTCTCTGCATCAGAAGTCAATATTTTGCTAGATACTTGGGAAGACCAAATACGGGAAGCAACTACGGAAGCCAGCGAAAAATATGGAGATGCGATCTCTGTCAACGAATGGGAAAATGCGCTCCAACAGCTAAGAGCACAAGTCGATTACGCCCGAGAAAATTAGAAAGACGCTCTTTCAAGTTTAAGTCGACGAAAGGAGACTGTAACTTGGAAGTTAAAAATAATGCAAGTTTGGAACTTGCAAACGAGAGTTAATAACAGTATTCCTTCTCGCCCTCATTATTTCTCCGTAGGAGAAATCTATCCCTATCACCGCAGGTGATCTATCTCTATTTCGATTCATCGGAATCTATCCCTATTCGCGCAGCGAATCTATCCCACCTTCTTCCTAATCCATCTCCAAATCCGCCCCTCCGATTCCTCCTCAAACTTCTTCCCAAATTCAAACCCACATTTCCTCAAAACGTGAACCGAAGCATTCTCTTCCGCTGAAGTATGAGCCCAGATCATTTTTACTTGATCATCCTCAAAAGCCTGAGCAACCAAGAGATTCGCCATTTCAGTAGCAAGCCCTTGATTTCTAAAAACTTTCGATACCTCATAACCAATTTCCACCATTCCATGCTCATTCGGAAAACCTTTATAACCACAACTACCAATCAACGTGTTTGACTCAATATGAACAGGCAAATAAGTCAGCCATTTTTGTAAAGCAGGATTCAGTTCTAATTCCTTTAGAGTATAAGTAAAAGCAACTCGACCAAATTCACTCCATTTCTCAGGGACAATGATTCCTAGTTTTTTTGCTAAAACAGCGTCACTTGTCAGAACAGCTTCTATGATGTCTTTACTACAATTAATCAATCGGACTCTAGGAGCATTCATAAACGTCTATTTTATACATTCCAACAAAAAAAATCAAATCCCAAGGTATAAAAATAAAAGAACTCCCAAATTCAATTTCCTAAACCCAAACATTTTCCTTTCTTTTGTAGTACAATAAAGCACATCCTAAGACCACCCTCAGATAATAACCAAAAAAAGGAGCAACCAATGGCCCTGAAAGGCCACAGGCCATAATCGCCCTAAAAAGGCATAAGTAATAACAATGATAAAAACACAATACCTACTCACCCTAATCATCCTAGCACTAAGTCTTTCAGCGGCCAGTGCACAATTCGTCAATTACGAAGAAACCTGGAAAGAATTTCTAACTGATCCAAAGACTTCCAAAGTCAGTGAGCTAGTCAAGCCATCTGAAAAAGATCAAATAGATTATGCTAAATGGTGTCTTATGTTTGGCTATGTCGATTTCTGTGCCGACGATCTTGGTTCCGCTCAAAAATTGATGAAAGAAGTTAAGAAAATAGGGGAGCCTGTTTACAGCAAAATTCCAAGCTTTAAAGAAAGACACGATGATCTGGAATCAAAAATAAAAGCCTATCACGAGACTGATAGACTTTGGAGGAAGTTTTTAAATTATAGAAATGTAACGCTTGAGGATTTAGAAAAAAATGCGATTGCAAAAACGGTTTGTGAAAAAGGAACCTTAGCCAAACATTTTTATATGGTCGCCTATGCACATTACTGTCTTGGTGATATTAAAAATGCAAAAGAGAATTTTGAAAATCGGGTTTTAAAACTAGCGGAGAAGACATCATTGAAAGTCGAAGATGTAACCGGATTGGCAGAAGAAGTAAAAACGACTAAGCAATTTTTTATCGACCTTCCAAAACTTGGAAAAGCTTGGAAAACTTACATGGATACAGATGAATCCAAAGGATTTAAAATCGAATTAGCTTTGTACGATTGTAATCCTGTTCCAAATATGAAAGCCTATGTGTTAAGAGCAGCAGTCGATATTTGTAAATACGGAGCAGAGAATCTTGCAAAAATTCAAAAGCTACAATCAGGTACTAGTGTCGATATTCCAAACGATCTAACTGAAAAAATAGAATGGTTAGAAGAAGAAGTTGGACGATATAATGGCGATGTTGCGAAGCTTGAAAAAGCATGGAAAGAATTCGTTCCAACCGATACCTTGAAAGGAGAGATAGACTTCATGTTTGAGTATTGTGAAAAAGAAGCACAAGTCAGAGCTCTAACGATGTATGGTATGGTCAATGCCTGTACCGAAGGACAAGCTATGCTCGATAGCATCGGAAAGCTTAAGGAAACATACAAGCCAAAATTAAGTGCAGTCGCAAAAAAGAAAATCACAGGTTTAGAAAATAAAGTCAAAAAATACAGCGAAGATCAAGAAGCACTCGAATTACTTTGGGCAGAATTTATTGTTGAAAATGATACGCTCTTAAAACCATTCGAAACCGAAGATTATTATTGTGATAAAATCACACAAATAAAATCATGGACTATCAAAGGTATGATGGATGAATGTGCAAATGGGCAAATGTTTTTAGATGCGATTGATAATTTACAAAAAGAACACAGTCTCGAATATGACGAAGAATTAGCCTGTCGAGTGGATCGACTTCGTATCGAAATTTGGGATTGCCGATACTGGGAATTGGTGCTGCAGGCTAGAAAAGAAACCCATGCAGAACGCGAAAAATTCGGACCAGAATCTGCAAAAATTATGCAAACAGATCTCAATAGCGACAAGCAACCTTGTGAGACTACAGTGCTTTACATGCCATTAGGAAATATCGGAATTCAATACATCATCTCGACTTACCTTTGTCAGGAAATTGATTTAGCGAAGATGGGAGATCCAGAATATTATAAAAAAATCGCTACTTGGGTTGATGCCGAAGTGCTGAGTAAATATTGCGAAGCAAACATGCGGTGCAAAGAAGAATTTTATATTTATCTTGAAGGGCATACAGATGGTCATCCATTCAAAGGAGCTAGGTATAAAAAATCATTGGACATTCCAGAAGGTACTGCATTTACTCATTTTCATGAAATAGATACCGAAGAGAAAACCACTTCTCGAGAAATTACTACCTCACTTCGTAGCAATTTGGAACTTGGTATCGCAAGAGCATGGACGGTAAAACAGCAACTAGATTTCATGGGCGTTCCAATCCGAATCGGAGCTTACGAACATCCGAAAACAGAAAAAGGTGGAGAATACAGAAAGGTTGATATTGAATTAAATATTACAAATCTCCTGTTGGATTATTATGAAAAAAGATTACAAGAATTATTAGAACGTTCCGGTATTGGCGCTCGCCCAGAAGAATGTTAAGAAGGTAAGGCTAAGGCCGCCTAAATCAAAAATCGTTAATCGTTGATCTTTGTTCGTAAATCTGTTTTAGATTGATTTAAGAACAAAGGTCAACGATTTTTTATTTTAGAAATATCACAAAGGCAAAATTTTCCTATTGTGAAAGAACCTTTTTAAGAACGAAGTGTCATTGTAAAGTGAGCCTGAGAATTAAAGAACTATCCCTATCCGACTAGAAGATAAATTATCCATGTTAAATTAATTTGTTATACACTTCGTAGGTAAAGATTTGATTTCCAGTGTTTTACTCAATATTCCTTATCGGAATGAGTGAATGAGTGAATTTCAGGGGGACTCTAAGTTCAAAATTTGTTTCTTTTGCATTTTGGAGGGCATTCATTCATTTATCCATTTACTCATTCGCTCATTGCTATATTGGCATTCAAAAGTGTATAGTAGTTTAATGTTAAATACCTATTTTGTTTTATGAATTCTGTACTACTCGCTTTGGTGGTGTTCTTTGGTTTTCTTTTTATTCTAAAAAAGTTTACAAAAGCAGAAAGTAAATTTAACTATGATTACTTAATCAAGGTTTTATTTATCATAGTGGTACTTGAAGGTTTGAAATCGATTGCTTTTCATAACACCTTTAGTAGGATTTTTGAACCGAATTCAATCATGGATTTGGGATCTGTCTTCTTATTATTTTCATCTTTGTTTTTAATTGGTTTACTACGGTTTAATTATTACCCTTCGAAGAGATTACAATTATCTCAGCTAGAACTTATTATTTGGATTGTAAATTTTTATGTGTACGAATACCTTTCTTATTCTTGTTTTAGTCCAGGGCTATGGGAACAATTTTTTGTTTACATCAGTGCTTTGTTTTTGAGATTATATATTATTTCAAAATTGAATCCTAGTTTTAATATTTTAAAAATTGGACTTTTAATCTGTGGATTGTTACTTGTTAAGCACTTTGTGTTTAATCCTCCATTAAATGATTATGTGCAAAATTATATAATGGAAAATGAAAGGCAGGATTTTAAAAATGAAATAAAAGGTTATTGGGAAGGAGAGGCCATTTACATTATTAAAAAAGAAAAAGAAAAAATAAGAATAGATACCATTAACGGTAATGTATTCAGGGTAGAACTGGGTAGCGATTTTGAAAGTGATAGCATTAGAATCCAAGCTAAACTGAGAATCGATGATTCCTATTTTTATTTTCGAAATACAGGAAAGTTAAAACCAAGGTATTCGTATTCAAATTATATTTATGAACCATTAAGCTGGAACCTTAGAGATGATGAAAATAAAGGAATGCAACTTTTTTTTATAGATGTAAGTAAAGATTCCATAGTTTTTACAATTGATAAGTATTATGGGGATGAATATTTTTATGGACAAGGAGCTGAGTATGTTTTTAAACTATACCGCAAATAGAACAGATTTATGAACCAGTCCGCAAGCGGAGTGGGCAGGCAAGGATCAACGATTTTTTATTTTAGGAATACTCGAAGGCAATACTCCACTATTCCGAAGGAATCTATCCCTTCAGACAGGGCACTGCCAAGTCTTAATCAAACACTATTCAGACTTGGCAGAATCTATCCTTTTCAAACGCTACGCGTTTTGAAATCTATTCCTTAACAAGCTTCCCAACCAAAATACCACCATCTACCTCCATCTTCAAAAAATAAACGCCACTACCCAAATCCTCCAAATCAATCATTCCATCATCCAAAATATTACCTGATTTCATCAGTGCTCCAGATACATTCCACAAAGTATAAGGCACCTTATTTAAAACCGGAGTATCAAATTGCACACGAATATTATCTTTAGCTGGAACCGGAAAAATTTGTACATCCATGTTCGAAATTTCTTCTAAGCCAGTAATAGCATCTATTGTAAAAGGACCAAACTCTTGGCTACAACCATTAGCATCTGTAACCACTAAATCATAATCTCCAGCACTTAAATTAGTTGGATCTTCATCTGTCGAAACCACCATGCCATTCAAAAACCATTCAAAAGTAAAAGGGCCCGTAGTACCACCGACAGTGATTTCAAAGAATCCATTGCTAAGACTATTTATGTCATCGCCGGAATTGCTTAACGCAACATCGAAAGGCTCCTCAGCTAGAAATAAAAAACTTTGATTTTGAATACACCCATTTGCATCCGTAACGGTTAAAGTGTAATTGGTTTCAACACATACTTCATCAGGAAGACCAGAGTAAGAATACGGAGGAGTTCCGCCAGTAGTGGTAATAATTACTTCAAAACCACAATCTTGAAAACATTCTGTCGATATGATATTTATAAAAGTTTCTATTGGTTCAGGGTCCATAGTAGTGATAGCCGCAATAACTTCAACTCCTTCATTATCCGTCACCGTTACTGTATAATCACCCGCGCACAAGTTGGGAAGGACAGGGACCATATTCAAAGCACCAGTTGACCATGCATAAACAAAAGGAGGTGTTCCTCCAGTAATATTAGCGGTAATTATTCCATCACAAAGACCAAAGCAAGTTGAAGGAGTACTTTCCATATTTATTGAAAATAATTCAGACTCACAAGCCATAATAATTTCTACAGAAGAATTACAACCATTAGCATTGTTACTTATATTCCCACTAGCCCCATTTCCAAGCATCTCACAAATCGGAATAATCGAGCAATTACTTAGGTCAGTATTTTGAATTTCCAAATTTCCACTGATTGCGATAGCATGATCCAAGCCAGATATATCAGTAAGGATCGGATTGTCTCGAATCACTAGATCACCATTAATCGTAGTTAGATTTTCTAGACCATCAAAGTTCGTCAAACTGGTACAAATTCGAATATCTAATTCTCCATTTACAGTTTGTAAATTCGACAAAGGAGCAAGACTAGTCAAATCATAAGCTTCCGCTAAATAAACATCACCATCGATAGAAGTAATCTGATTTAAACCATTTAGAGATTGTAGATTAGCACAAAAGTCAATTCTTAAACTTCCATTAATTGCTGTTATATTTGGGAAACCAGTTAGGTCAGTCAGGCCGCCATTACTCGTAATGTTTACCGAATTTCCAATAGAAGTAATCCCTTGTAATCCATCCAGAGAAGTCAGGTTTGGATTTTGAAAAATAAAAAGATTACTTCCAACTGAAGTAATAAAAGAGAGCCCAGAAATGTCGGTAATATCAGAAGGTGGATCAGAGAAAGTAGTTCCAATTCGTAATACTCCAGGCACCACTCCACAGAAGCTGAAATTATCAACATAAGCATCTACTTCAGCTTGAGATTCTAATTCTACATTGGGATAATTATTTTGACCAACAAAAGGATTCGTTGTTCCAGTACATCCTGTTGCATCAGTTACTGTTACATTATAAACGCCTATACAAAGGCCATCGATATCTTCGGTAGTAGCACTGTTAGACCAAGAAAAGGTATAAGGCATTTGACCACCAGAGACGGTCAGGTCAATTGCTCCGACACATCCACCACAATAAGTTTCAGTAATCTCCGTCGTCAAGGTCAAGGAAAAATCCTCTTCAGAATTATTCAGTCCATGGGTATTTGTGTCAGCAAAAATAGGATTGTAAAAAAATAGAATTAGAATGGTAAAAAATACCACAGCAAGTGTTTGTTGTTTCATTTTCATAACTTATTAGATAAAATAAAAGATATCAGAAAATCATCAGTAAGAATTTACTAATGACCAAAAGCAGGAAGAGTAACAAAATACGAAAAAAATCTGAATTCAGAAAAGGATCACCGGTTTTTGATTTCAGCAGCACCCAAAAGCAATGCCCACTATTCCGAAAGAATCTATCTCTATCACCGCAGGTGCTCCACCCACTCCAAGACCATTCTACGAATCTTCCCATCCTCAAAAATCCAATTTCCAGAATCCAAATGCGTTCCATTTTCGATTGTATAAAACTTTAAATTTTGATCCCCTCGTTTTTCTATAAAAGAAATCGAACTTTTATAATTCACTAGTCCATCCTTGGTCCCATGCAATATAAAAACCGGAGTAGGATCACCTTTTTCAAGATACGTAAGTGGATTAGATGCTTTGAATAATTTACTGCCACGTCGACCCGCCAATCGCCAAATCACTGGCGTCACTGCCATTTTATTTAGATCAAGAGGAGCAGCAAAAAACATCAATCCCGCAAGTCGATTTCTGGAGACTCCGATAGCCGACCAAGTCGATTGATTCAAAGCTGTCAAAGCAGCAAGATGTCCACCAGCAGATAATCCACTGATGATAAGTTTCTTGTCCCCTAAGCCTTTTTTCTCTAGAATCTCAACAGACATTTTCAAAGCAGCCTGAGCATCTGCCTGCATGTCCGGCGCTTGATAAAAAGGTAAACGTCGATAAGAAGGCATAATCACAGCATAACCCTGATCCACGAAAATTTGAGCATTACAACGAAACATCATTGGTGTTCCAAAGGTCCAGCCACCACCATGATAGTATATGATTACCTGATCGCGAGTGACTTTTTGGTCTTTTGGTAGGAATAAATAAAAATATTGTTTTCGATGATTAGCAAAGCTATGTTTTTCCATGATCATCTCATTCCGGCGAGCGAATTGTGCTTTGAAATTATAACCTGGTACACGAAGTAATTCATGCATTATTGTTGACTTTGGTATCACCAAGTAGAGTAATAGAATAAATACAATGATAAAAATCACGATCATAAGTCAAAGATATACAATCAAAATATCAATCAAAAATTCAATCAAAATAAGCTTGCTTTTTCAATTATAAAATCTACTAAATTAAATGTATCTCCATAAAAAAAACACGCTGATTGCTCAACGTGTTTTTAGAAAGCCAGAAAATTTTTCAATTAATTTCCAGCCTGATTGCTTCTTTAGTATTTTTAAATTACTACTCTTTTAAGTTTAAGCCGATGAAAGAGGCTGTAACTTAAAAGTTTGGTATAATGGCAAGTTTCTAACTTGCCACGATTAACCAATTAGTTATCTTTCAACCTAAGGCATAGCTTTCTTAAATTTCTGAGTTACCGTCTGAGAAACCAATTCCACCTTGACAATATAAATCCCTGCAGCCCAATCCGAAACTCGAATCGTTTCAAACGAAGAAGGATTTTTCATATCAAACAATAACTGTCCAAGAACATTATAGATCTTAATGTTTAAGATATCCTCACCAGTTTTATTATCAATATTAATTTCTTCAACCGTAGGATTCGGATAAATATCAATGTTGCCATCAGAAGGATCAGCAATAGTAGTTGGTTCTAAATCAACTATCTCAGAAGTTCTATACAAAGGTACTGGTACTTCCGTAAAGTCAATCGCATTCACATCTGTAATGGTCACTTCAACTTCCGTTCGACCAAGGATGTCGTCAATGATTCCGATGAAAGAACCAATCATTCCTTGACCACCAATATTGGTCTGATCTATTCTAGTAATGGCAACTTCAATCTTTCCATCAACCGCAAATTTTCGATCAAGATGAATCAGGTTTTGACCATCTTCCCCCATCCAACTATCACCAAGTTCAATCGTTACTTGATCTTCATCCATCATATCCGCAGGGAAATTGACGGTAAACGCAATACCGTAGATCTCGTCAACGGGAATAGTCGGAGAACCTAAGATAATAGGAGCTTCAAATAATTGACCTACAACGATATCACCAGCCTCAGGAAGGTCAACAAAAAATGGAGGGTCATTTGGAGTGCCAGGGACTTGAACAAAAATAGGAGTAGGTCCGTGGCTCAATCCGTAATTTTCTAAAATAGCAGCACGATCATCAAAATCAACCAAACCATTTCCATCACAATCTGCATGCTTATAATTCGTCTCTTCATTTGCAAAGAAATCAGACCAGTCTTCAGCTGGCATTGCAAACCAATCAATAGAAGTCATTGCTCTCGGTTCACCATTTGATCCATATGCAATTCCAACACTTAGTAAATCAAAGTTGTTAGCAGTATTGTCAAAATTGGCATCACCTGGCCAAACATCAGGCACAAGATTTTCAACATTAAAACATACATTATCAATCTGTAATTCAATACCACCGATAAAGAAACTATTCACAAATCCTTCCAGTGTGATCACCCCTTCTTCAAAATTATTCGCATCGACCTGAACGGAGACGCTAACAGTAGGGGAGATGTTAAACGTCGTATCCGCTGTCGGCAGTAAATAAGTTACTGGTTGCTGATCATTCACACTTATTGCGAATGGGATTCCACAGTTATGATAAGGGAAAGTAACTAATGTCGGGTTTTCTGTCAATGGAGAGAAATCAAACCTCAAACCGTTGAACATGAATAATCGGTTACCACTTGCTGCATCGAAAGGATTACAAATATCCTGAGTCGTTGCAAACATATAGTCGTAGTTGAGGTTGCCTATTGGGTCAGGTACACCTTCCATGGTCACTAAAACTTCGTTTTCAATCATCAGAAGATCACCTGGTTGACTATTCGATCCACCATAATTCAAGCCATCAATCAATCCTTCAAATTCAATACAGGTCGAAGCGAAGGCGACACATTCAGGAGTAGAAATTTCTGCAACATTCCAACAATCATCATCTTCATTATCTGTGATAATGAATTCCAAAGATTCTCCATTGCCTTCGAATGGTCCGAGTGTAATTGGAAGATCACTATATTCAAAATCTCCGTAATCTTCGCCGTTACCATTGACGCTGAATCCCAAATCTCCAGTGTCTTCATATTCAAAATCTATGGTAACAAAAATCTCATCTTGGTCATTACAATCTGTTGTACTTACTGTTACATTATTGATCATACAACCCATCTCATAACAATCTGGAATAAATAAAAATTCAGTTTCATTACAAACTGCATTTTCTAAATCAAAAATACCAATAGGAATAAAATCTCCTCCAGCACAATTGACTAAATCTTCAGGGATTTCAATAATGTAAACACCGCTAGCATTGTATTCGAAATTTCCAATTGGAGCGCAAGATAATATCTGGAAACTATCACTGCCATTCCCATTGTAATCAAAAGTAATTTCAGCGAAAAGACCATCACCATCGCAAAATGGTTCTACATTAAGATTTGAAATTTCACATTCATCGGTTCCGCAATCCGGAAATTCAACGGTCAAAATTGCACAACAGTTTGGATTGTCATTTATACAAACCTGAAAGACTTCAAGGCCGTCCTGACTAGGTTCGTAATTCATCAATAGAAGTGGTAGATCTGCCAATGCATAAAACCCAATCAGTTCACCATTATTATCAAAAAGATCAAAGAAATCATTCCCTGGATTTTCAACACTAAAATTAAGAATCAAATCATAGCCTCCGTCAGGATTACATTCAGGGATGTTTGTGGTAAGGTTTGTAATTGAACAAACTGCAGGTTCACAATCCGGTGCTTCTAAAAGATATAAACCAGAACAATTTGAATTGTTTTGATCAACAACAAACACTTGCATTGGTTGACCATTTCCTTCAAAAGGTCCAACGGTAATATAGAGGTCAGTATAAGCAAAAGTTCCTTGATCGAGTCCATCGATAAATACGGTAAAAGAATCAGAAGTATTTACATAATTAAAATCAATATCAATTAGGAATTGTCCATCGTCATCACAGTCGTAAGCCTCAGCGATCATGTCATTGATTTCGCAATCTAGAGGTTCGCAGTCGGCTATATAAACAGCTTCCGCTGAGCAATTAGGATTGTTTAAATCAAAAACTTCAATTAAAAGAGTTTGAATTTGAGCAATATCATAATTGCCAAGATCAACAGGTAAGTCTGTATATGCAAAGGTGCCGTAGTATTCAGAAAAGATATGTACTTCAAAAGAATCACTTGTACCAGTATATTCAAAATCTAAAGTCACTGTATAAATGCCATTTGGATCACATGGAGAGTTAGTGACTTCAAGCATGCCTATTTCACAGACCTCAGTTTCACACTCCGGAGCAATCAGGCCAACTTCTGCAGAACATTCATCATTCTCCTGATCGATCACAATAAACTCAAGCGTCTGTCCATTTCCTTCGAAAGGTCCAAGAGTTATAAATAAATCAGCATAAGCAAATGTGCCATAGTTGTTTCCATTACCAACAACTGAAAAAGAATCGCTGGTATTTGCAAAATCAAAATCTATATCTACGAGGAAGTTTCCTTCATCATCGCAGTCGTAAGCTTCTGCAATTAAGTTGAAAATCTCACAAGTCGGATCATTACATTCTGGAAATTCAACCGTGTAAATAGCACAACAATTTGGGGTGTCATTTATACAAACCTGAAAGACTTCAAGACCATCCTGGCTAGGTTCATAATTGGTCAAGGTAATCGGTAAATCTGCCAATGCATAAAATCCAATCAGTTCACCATTATTATTAAAAAGATCAAAGAAATCATTGCCAGGATTTTGGACATTAAAATTAAGCGTCAAGTCATATCCACCATCAAGGTTACATTCTGGATTTGAAGTTTCCAATCCAGTAATTTCACAGACATCAGTTTCACACTCCGGAGCAATCAGGCCAACTTCCGCAGAACATTCATCATTCTCTTGATCAATCACAATAAACTCAAGCGTCTGCCCATTTCCTTCGAAAGGTCCGAGTGTTATAACTAAATCTGTATAAGCAAAAGTCCCATAGTTCATTCCGTTTCCAACTACGGAAAAGGAATCAGAAGTATTCGCATAATTGAAATCCAAGTCAACAAAGAAAACATCATTTGGATTACAGTCAGTTGCTTCAACGACGAGGTCAAGTATTTCGCAATTTTGAGGAGAGCAGTCAATCGCACCATGGTCAACTTCATTACCACAAGTCGGATCAAGTTGATCAACAACAGTAACCAGCATGTATTCATTTCCGTTATTAGGAAGAGGGCTGATGTTAATCGGCAATTGTGAATAAGCAAAAGTATAAGTGTCATTATTAATGGTCAGATTGAAGGAGTCGCTGACGTTTGCATAATCAAAATTGATAAAGCCATAAGAAATC
>CAKZTD010000047.1 GCA_937921595.1 uncultured Saprospiraceae bacterium | reverse complement strand
TTAGAATCCAGTAGACAAAGCTTAACACATCGGAGAAGCTTGTTTTTAAATTTTCATCATCTTCCGACCACTTTAAATGCCTTTTTAAGGTAGAGATTTCCATATTTAAAAAATCAGATTCAGAAAGGTTTTCCTGATATAGATTAGTACTACGTCGCCCTTTTTTAAAAGCCTTAAAGGTGGCAGCTGGATATAAAAATAGTCCCAATAAAAGTCCTTGACTATCTAGCAGGAGCGCAGCCCAATAGTTGGTACAGCCTGAAGCAATTTCCCAAGCAGAAATTTCCGCTTCACCTTTCAAAATACTTGGATATCCTGTAACTAGATGGTGGACATCATGTTTTAAAACGGCTTTTCTTCTAGCATCAAAATTTGGAATGTAAACATTGATTTTTTCAGTGATTTCTACTTTTACAAAAGAATCACTTTGTCCACCATCAGGAGGTAGATTGTATTGTCTGTAAAAATCTGGAAGGAGTTGACTAGGTGTTAGATTTTCCATCTCTTTTTTGAATTGTTTATATTAAAACAATGGAGAGTTGGCTTTGTTTCATGCTATTGAAGAAAGTAGTGCTTCCACAAGTTGATCAATCTGTTCTAAAAGCTCTTCGTTCTTAATCTCATCTTCCTGACTGATTTTTCCACGGGCACCTTTTATTAATAAAGTTGATTCATTTGAAATTTTACATTCTATGGTCGCGAGGATTAAATGTAAAGACTCTAATGCTTTTTTACCGGAAGCAGCGGCCACGATAATTGCTGCTGGTTTACCTGAAAAAACGGTCGTAGAAACATTCCATTCAATAGCATTTTTAAGACTACCTGGTAAGCTGAAAACATATTCTGGCGTACAAAACATTACACCATCAGCATTTTGAATTAGTGTTCTAAAATCCTTGACCGTTTCAGGTGGCGTCTCATGATCTAAATCTGGATTAAAATGAGGAAGCTGATCGATTTTATTATAAATTTCTAAGTCAATCACCTCTTTATATCTATCTGCAATAGCTTTTAAAATGGCCTCATTGGACGACCCTTTTCGTGTACTTCCTGAAATGGCTAGAATTCTTTTTCGCATTAATTTTTTTCTTTTTGAAGTAATGCAATCAAACCAAATATCGGCCCAATCGCTAATGCCAGATAAATAAATTTCGGATCCATTGTGAAATTCAATTTGTTGAGCAACTGAATACTGAAAATAGTAATTGAAAACCCAATACAATTGACTATCGTCAGGGCTGTTCCTTTAATTTCTGGGGTAGCGTTTTGGGCAACCAAAGTAGAGAATAAGGGAGAGTCTGCAATGACGACTAGTCCCCAGAATATTAAAAAAACCAGGAGTAGAATAATGGAATTCATTTGAAATATAATAGGAGAAATCAAACAACAAATACCTGATAAAAGCAGGGCAGCCATTGCTGTCTTTTTAGTACCAAAACTCTGAGATAAATATCCGCCAATGACACAAGATATTCCACCAGACCCGATAATAATAAAGGACCAAAGTGAATTGTTTAATGCTAGATCTGGATGCTCATTTTGAAAGGTCATCAACATCACTGGAACAAAAGCCCAAAAAGCGTACAACTCCCACATATGACCAAAATAACCAAAGGCAGCAGATCGGAATTTTTTATTTTTAAATACTTTTAAAAAAGAAGTCAAATCTAATTTTTGACTGGCTTTTCGGAATGGACCATCGGGAACCAATAGGAGCATCAGGCTGCCACCAATAAAAGCCAAACATGAAGTGATGATCAAAACCAATCGCCAAGGTAGCGTCGTCGTAATGGTTTTTAATAGGTGTGGAAAAGCGGTTCCAAGTACCAAAGCACCGACTAAAAAGCCAAGTGATTTCCCCAATCCTTTTTGATAATAATCTGCAGCGATTTTCATTCCTACTGGGTATATTCCCGCTAAAAAGAATCCTGTAAAAAAACGAAAAGCTAAAAGACTGATCATGGTATTGCCTTCAAGTATGGTACCCAGATTGAGCAATGCACCTAAGATGGCACTAAAGAAAAAGACTTTGGAAGGGGAGTAGCGGTCGGCAATGGATAGTAAAGCAAATACCAAAGTGCCACAGATAAATCCAAACTGAACAGCAGAGGTTAGATTAGCCAATGCACTTGCTGGGAGTTGAAAATTAAGTGCCAAATCGTTCATTACTGCATTGCCAGCAAACCAAAGTGCTGTACAGCAGAATTGAGAAAAGACAATGGTGGGAAGGATTGTTTTTTTGATCAATGATGGTGAAATTGCATCGTTTATTGATTGAAATTAAAACTCCTTATTCGATTCTTTAATGACAGTTGCCAAGACAATCTGACCAACTGCACCTAAGGTTTTTTTATCAATAATATTAATATCATCGGCATGCGTATGATGGTAATGTCCAAAGCGACCATCCGCTTTTATATTGATAATATCGACCATTGGAATACTAGTGTTCTCTACAATGAAACGATGATCGTCTGTGTAGTCACCTGCTCGTCTGGAGACAAAATATTTTCCATGTCCCATTTGATTGGCTAACTTCCAAATCTTGTTGACCTGTGTTGCTGCAGTTTTCATGGAGTAGCCTTCCTTAGGGAAAGTTGCATCAGCAGATCCAATCATGTCTAACAAAATTCCATACTTTGGTTGATAGCCTTTTTCATGTAAATTCTTTGACCAATGTTGAGAACCAAGTCCCCAAGAATAATCATTTCTGCCTTTATCATCTCCATAATCTTCTGCATCAAAAAAAATGATATCGACGCCCATTGGGATGTCGATTTGTTGGATTTGGTCGGCGATTTCTAGAAGCACAGCAACGCCACTTGCGCCATCATCTGCACCATCGATGGGTTGGTCAATTCTACTTGAATCTTTATCCGCAATATGTCGGGTATCGTAGTGAGCGCAGAGTAATAATCGCTCTGCTATTTCTGGTTTATATCTTCCGATAATATTGGTCCCAGAAAGCATCTCGCCTGTATAGGCTTTAGCTTTAAAAGTCTGAGGAATCACTTCAAAGCCAGAAGATTTTAATTCTTGAATAAGCCAATCTTTACAAGCGTCATGTTCGGGAGTATTCATTGTTCTCTTACCAAAAGAAATCTGTTTTTCAATATGAGCATAAGCTGCATCAACATTGAATTTTCCAATTTTTACTTTGCGATTTTCTTGTGGAATCTTTTCAACGGTATCGGTAAAACAAGAACTGAAAGAAAGGATGAGAAAGAGAAGTAAGAAGTTTTTCATGCTGCTAAAATAAGAAAATGGTTAGATAGTGATGTGTTCATATAAATTTATATAACATCACTACCTAACCATATAGAAAATAAGAAGTTTATTTTACGACTAGTGATAAGCTTGATTATGTGCTAGAGTGCCACCACAACTTCCGCAAGTACCCGCACTTCCACCACCACCAGCACAACCATTTGTACAGGTGTAATGCCAAACACCTGCAGCATTTTGAGCAGGTTCAGCAGCTTTAGGTAAAACAGGAGGAGTAGGAGTATTACTTGGAGTAGCAGTTACCGCCGGCATACCTGGTGTGGTTGCAGCAGGAGTATTATTGTTAGCATGATAACCTTGATTATGCGCTAATTGATTACCACAAACGCCACAAGGGCCTGCAGCTCCGCCTCCGCCAGCACAACCATTTGAACAGGTATAATGCCAAACACCTGCAGCATTTTGAGCAGGTTCAGCAGGTGGTGTCGCAGCAGGAGTAGTTCCTGGAGGTAAACTTGGTGTCTCCGGTACGACTAAATTTTCTCTGGCTTGTTGTCTCACAGGATCTTCGCTACCGCAAGAAAAGATGGTAACGACGGTACAAAGGAGGCAAATAGTCAAAATGTTTAAATATTTCATTGATATTGAATTGATTATATAAAAGAATACAGAAGCTTACGCTAAAGAGCCTTAAATGTACAAAAAATTAATGAATGACATATTTAGAAAAATCTTTATAAATGTTTTTTAGGAAAGGATAACTATGACTAATAGAAAGCAAATTGTTAAAGAAAATATGCTTAGTTTTAGTTATAAGTAATTCATTTAGAGAGACCTTTTATTGAATTTAAAATGATCTTTTGGGTATGTCTTTAGCATATTGGAAAACTAAATTTCATTTAAAATCAATCTCAGTTTAACAGCTTAATAACAACTCATAAAAAATAGCTATGAAAAAGCAGTGAAGTAGATTTGAGTTCTTTTACAGGTGATTTGTACACTTCTAAATTTGTAAAGACCTAAGAACCTGCTACTAAATGCCAAATATGTTTTTCACATCTAGGAGGCCATTCACTCATTTATGAATCTGCTCATTCTACGACTATTAAATAATTCCCGATCTTCCAGCATATATTCCAAAATTGGTCGACATTTATTTTTACAGGCCGGATAGAACACATTGTGTGTTTTCTCTTTTATAGAACTTCCCCACCAAAATTCTGTCAAAGCTATTGGTTTTAATTGGTGTTGAATGGCATATTGAAGTAGTTTAGGAGCAGCACATTCACCCGCAGCTGATGGAGGCATTCCGTTCGATGAGCGCTTAAATATTTCTAAAAGATTTTGCTCCTTTCCCGAAAGATTTAAAAAATTATAATTCTCGAAAAGCCACTGTTGTAAGACAATCGACTTTTGTTTTCTTTTTTCTTTTAGTGAAATAATTTCAGGTGGATGATTGGTGTTTTTTATGTCACGGCCAATTTCTGTCAACTCTGTCATCTTTTTATTAATGAAAAAGTCATCGGTAGAATCATCAAAGACCGAAGGAACGAATTTGTTGCATTTTGCATTTCCAGGTAGTTTTCCTGAAACGGTCCCTAAATAGCTATAGGTATTATCCTTTTGTTGAACCACAAGAACTCCAAACATCTTTCCTTTTTGAACACGAAAGTCATACTCCCATTTTTGAGATTCTGAGGCAATGAAATTTTGAAATTCCTTAGCCGCTATTTTTGAAATATTAGGAACATCGACCTCAAATGGATTATTGAGCTTTTCGGGGATACTGACCCTAGATATATCTGTTGTAAAGTTAAAAATTAGTTGCTCGTCCATTTAATAAATTCTTCTATTGGCAATACTTTTTTCTGATGAAATCTTGTGTCATCATTGATCATAAAGGTAATACTAAAGCCCCTTATGTGACTTATGTGGTTCAAAATAAAATAGTCTTTTAGACACTAAAGAATAACAAAACCCTAATCCAAGCTTAGTAGACCAATTTTTGGAACAATTTTATCTAATAACAAATTAGATAGTTTTTGTATATGAAATTGAACTTTCAGTATTAAATAGTTAATTTAGTTTATCAAAGTATTATTTATACTTATTGATAATCAATGTTTTATAAAGAATATGTTCTTTTTATAAAAAAAGTGAAATCAGACTAAGGGTATTCCAAATTCCAAGTGTAATATCTGTGTGATCAGATAACAATTCGTCAAAAACCTTAATTTATGAAAAACATTTTAACGTTTTTATCCTTTCTTTTCCTTCCATTCCTACTCCAGGCCCAAATTTATAATGACTATATCGGCACAGGCCATAACGACGGTGTGATCGTCAGCAGTAGCTCCGGTGATACCGATAATGATCAAACGGTCAATGGGGCTGGCCATGGAAGAGATCTTGCAGGAGCTTCCCGTTTTATGTCTCAGGCGACTTTGGGAGCCACCTTGGAAGATTTGCTTGAAGTAGATGATATGGGGTACGAGGCTTGGTTGGAAAACCAATTTAATTTACCTGCGACTTCTTATGTTGAAACGATGGAGCCGATGGATTCTTTTATCTATGAAGTCTATTTGCAGATAGGAGGTGACCCCGATGAATATTATGCTTCTGCACAACATTTTCGATTGGCTTGGTCTCATATTTCGCAGACTGCCCCAGATGTTTTAAGGCATAGAATAGCATTGGCATTAAGTGAAATTTTTGTGATCTCAACAGATTCCGATTTATTTCAAAGAGGTTATGGAGTAGGTAGTTATTACGATGTCCTTTCAGAAAATGCTTTTGGAAATTATAAAGATTTACTAATGGATATTTCCCTTCATCCAACGATGGGTTTTTACTTGAGTCATTTTAATAATCCTCGTTCCAATCCAATTGCGAATGTGCATCCTGATGAAAATTATGCTAGAGAAATTATGCAATTATTTTCCATTGGTTTATATGAATTAAACAATGATGGTTCTCGACAACTAGATGCTAATGGAGATTATATTCCAACTTATGATAATGACGACATCAAAGAATTGGCGAAAGTATTTACTGGCTTGGGAATGACGGATTGGTATTTAGAAGACATTCCTGATGCTCCTTTTTTCGGAGCTCCTTTTTATTTTATAGACCCAACTATTCCAATGTCTATGTTTGAACCTTTTCATGAACCAGGAGTGAAAACGATCCTTGGAGATTTTACGATACCTGCTGGTCAGACTGGAATGGAAGATATTGAAATGGCTGTTGATCATCTTTTTAATCATCAGAATGTTGGACCATTTATAAGTGATTTATTGATCAAGCGATTGGTTAAGTCAAATCCAACACCGGAATATATTGACAGAGTAGCTAGTGTTTTTAATAATAGCAATGGAGTAAGAGGTGATTTAAAAGCAGTCGTAAAAGCTATCCTTTTAGATGAAGAAGCCAGAGACTGTGATTGGATTAACCATTGGAGTAATGGTCGTTTAAAAGAACCCATTCAACGATATACGCAATACGTAAAAGGTCTTCGAGCAGAAGCTGCGGCACCCTGGTTTTGGCATCAAGGATTTGTCTTTGAAGTCTTGACGGATCAATTCGCCATGTCTGCTCCAACCGTGTTTAATTTCTTTTCTCCTACTTATCAAGCAAATGGTGATTTTGCTAATGAAAATTTAGTCGGCCCTGAATTTCAAATCTTTAATTCTTCTACAGCGATAGGATATTTTAATTACCTGTACTACATGACGGTCATTGATTTTAATAATGAAGTGCCAGAAGAATCTCTGAACGCAGTTGGTTTGCTGGAAGATTTTAAAGCGGAATTAGTCATCCCGGATTTGCAGGCTTTGAATACAAATCCTGAAGCTATTGTAGATTATCTGGACATGGTTTTGGTTCATGGAAATATGTCTGATGAAACTCGGCAAGCGATCATTGATTCTTGCGAACCTTTGCAAGATTTTCCAGAATATCTTTTGAAAATGGCCTTATACCTCACGATGGTTTCTCCTGATTTTAACATCATGAAGTAGATCCTCCCGATGGTCGGATAGTGATGAGGGATAGATTTCGCTGAAGCGAAATAGTGTTTAACTAGAGTTAATTTTTTAAAATAGTAAACTGAAAATTATGTCTAAAAGAAATATATCAAGAAGAAAATTTTTTGGAGAAGCATCTTGCGCAGCATTAGGGACGACGACCATTCTTTCTTCTGTTCTAAATCTCGGAATGGCGAATGTATTGGCCAGCCCAATTTCAAAACCTACTGGCGATTATAAAGCCATGGTTTGTATTTTACTTTCAGGAGGAAATGATTCATTCAACATGCTGATTCCAAATGGAGCAGAGTATAATGAATATTCTAACGTCAGAACAAACCTTGCGATTCCGCAAAATGATATCCTAAATTTAAACCCTATTTCTCCGGGCATGGGTTTAGGAATTCACCCAGCGATGCCGGAGATTCAATCTTTGTTTGAAAATGGAAAAGTAGCTTTTATTTCGAATATTGGAACCTTGGTTCGGCCTACAACAAAAGCTCAGATTCTGGACAATACGGCTCAGTTACCATTGGGCTTATTATCTCATGTTGATCAAGTGATGCATTGGCAAACTTCCTTTCCTCAAGACAGATCCAATGTAGGCTGGGGTGGGAAGATGGCAGACATTATTCAATCGATGAATAGCAATCAGGATATTTCTATGAATATTTCTTTGAGTGGAAATAACATTTTCCAAAATGGAGAAAACGTTTCTGCTTATACCATCAATCGTGATACGGGAGGTGTTGAAATATTAGGCTATAATGAACCAGATGTTTATCATCAACTGATGACCTCTGGTGTGAATAGTTTATTGAATCAACAATATCAGGATGTATTCAAAAGTACCTATTCGAATGTTGTTAGAAACTCCATCGAGAGTAGTAGTGCATTCAATGAAGCGCTTGAACAAGTAGGCCCATTTTCTACTACTTTTTCTGATAATTATATTTCTGAAAGTCTTCAAATGATTGCAAGAACAATCACTGCTCAAGAGACTTTGGGAATGGAGCGGCAAACCTTCTTTTTAGACATTGGAGGTTTCGATATGCATGATGAATTGTTGGCCAATCAAACGGAATTACTAGGGATGTTGAGTGCTGGTTTGAACGAGTTTTATAATGCTTTGGATGAGGTCAATATGAATGAATGTGTAACGACCTTTACGATTTCTGATTTCGCAAGATCATTGACTTCAAATGGGAATGGAACGGATCATGCCTGGGGAGGAAATGCAATGGTCATGGGAGGTGCGGTGAATGGACAAGAAATTTATGGTTCTTATCCAAACCTTGCTTTAGGTAGTGATTTAGAAATTGGTGGAGGTATTTATATTCCAACAACTAGTGCAGATGAATATTTTGCAGAGCTAGCTTTATGGTTTGGTGTATCACCTTTTGATTTGCCAACCTTATTGCCGAATATCGGAGAGTTTTATACTGTAGGTTCAGGGCAGAATCCAATAGGATTTATGCAGTTGTAGATAGGGGATGAGTGAATGAGTGAATGGGTGAATGGGTGAATGAGTGAATGAGTGAATGGGTGAATGATGGGGGAAGATTTAGTTTTTGGAAGTTCTTGAAAGTTTAGTTTTTTTTGATTTTAAAATTATTGAAATGAAAAATAAATATTACGCTTTAATCATCTTTAGTTTTGCTTTTTGTTTTCAAACTAATGCTCAATGTCTGGAAGGAACACACACGCCTTTTGATGAGGACAGTTGGGTGTCTTGTGAGGAGACGACGAATCCTAATCCGGAGCGTCCGGTGAGTCATTGGATCATGTATGATTTGGGATTTGAATATGTTTTGGACTCTACGCATTTTTGGAATTTAAATACCTGGGGACAAGAAGATGCAGGTGTCAAAGAAGTAGTAATTGACTATTCTTTGGATGGTGTAAATTGGGTGAGTCTAGATACTTTTATCATGGATCAAGCAAGTGCTTCTTATAAATATCAAGGAGTGAGCGGACCAAGTTTTGACCATACAGCTGCCCGATATGTTTTGGTGACGGCCTTGTCAAATTGGGGCGATTCGGATTGTACTGGTTTGTCTGAAATCCGATTTGGAGTAAGTGAGACGGTGAGTACTGATCCGACTCCTGAATTGACGAATGACTTTATGGTGATTAGCCCAAATCCGGTAAAAGACTTTGCTAATGTTTCGATTAAATCTGACATGATGCCGGAACGTATTGGACTTTATGACCTGTCTGGTCGTTTGATTGAAGAGCGAAACAATGTGCTTTCGAAAAATGTGATTTTTACAATGAAAGGTTTGCCAGGAGGGATTTATATTGTAAAAGCTTCGGTAGATGGATTGGCACTGACGGGGAAAGTGGTGAAGGTGAAGTAGGGGAGTGAAAGATTTTTCTGTTATTAACCTGTTAATCCTTTTTATAATAAAAAAACTATTCATCTTTTAATTTAACTTTGAGACTATCCTCTGAAACTACTAAAGATAAAGAGGCTCAATAAGTAGTTTGACGGAATTACTAATAAGCTATTTTTTTAAGACATCCCAAAATATTCAACATATTTTTCTTGCAGTCAAATATTTATGAAATTTCAGAATGTCAATATAGCTTATTAATAATTTTGTTCAGTCAACTAGTAAAATTAAAAGATGAACACAAACAAAAATAAACCTTACTATTTTCTACTTCGCTTAAGTTTGTTGACTATCCTTTTAGTCTCTTGTACCAATCAAACACCTTCGGCTAAACCTTTAAAAAAATTGCCAGCCATTGTTGAAAAGCAACAACTCAAAGTAGATCAAGACACGATCCTTCGATTAAAATATACTACTGGAATTCGTTCGATTTTTGAAGATAGAAATGGCAACTTTTGGTTTGGAAGTCATCAGGAAGGAGTCTGCATGTTCAATGGAATAAATTTCACCTATTATACAATAGAAGATGGTCTGAGCGATAATCAAGTTAGAACCATTCAAGAAGATCAGGATGGAAAAATTTGGTTTGCGACCGGAAAAGGAGTGACTAGTTTTGATGGTAAAAATTTTAAAGATCATAGCTCGAAAAATAATATTGCATTAAATCATCTCATCACAAATAAATGGCAAAATAATCTCAATCCTAATGACCTTTGGTTTCATGGAGATGATAAAGCTGGTGTTTTTAGATATAATGGAAAGGACTTGACTTTTCTAAAATTTCCATTCCCAGAAAGAGATCCAGAAGAACCATTTGCAGATTTGGTAACTGGAATTGATAAAGGGGAATTTGAGAAAATATGGTTCGCTACTTATACTGGAGTCTTCGCCTATGATGGTCTGTCTTTCTCTTTTATAAATGATAAAACGCTAGGTTTAGATCAAAAAGGAGAAAGTGAACGACTCCATATTCGTAGTGTTTTGGAAGATAGCAAAGGGAATCTTTGGATTGGAAATAACGGCATCGGCGTTTTATTTCATGATGGAAAAACGACCTTTAATTTTTCAGAGAAGCAGGGAGTAAGCATAAAGGACAAAGGGGTGAATGGTAGTCTAGGACGAGTATTTTCAATGGTGGAAGATAGTAAAGGAAATATTTGGTTTGGAACAAGAGATAATGGAGCGTGGAGATATGATGGCAAAGAGTTGACGAATTATAATACCGATGATGGCTTGACCTCAGTGTTTGTTAATGAAGTTTATATGGACAAAAAGAATGAATTGTGGTTTGGTCTTAGTGATGGCGGTGTCTTTAAATTTAATGGTGAATCATTTTATAGAGTGTTTTAAGATATTCGGTTTTCGGGATTCGATGTTCGGCATTCAATGCTTCCGAAAACCGAAAGCCGAATCTCGATTTTTTATCCTACTCCAAAATCTTACCTGTTATTGACCTGTTAAACTTATCAGAAACAGGGCAGTGACCCAATCAATCTTCTAACTTGCTCTTTTTTAAATAAATAAAAAAGAATGAATTTCAAGTATATAATAGCAGCTCTTATTGTTTGTTTAATGGTAAGTTGTTCAGCTGAAAAAGGTTTTAGAAAAAGTTCAATAGGTTTGATTAATAATGTCTCGTTTAAAGATTCATCTTTTGACAATCCAAATGCTTCTAATGGCTTTTTAGTTCAACATGAAAAGAACACCTACGCCATTACCGCAAAACATATTCTAATGATTTCCAAAACGGATAAAATGCAATTCGTAGATTTTGAAGGCGATCTAAAACAATGGAAAATGCATCCTAAGAATGATGCTTCTAGTTATGTTCTTATGGATCAATTATTAAACACCAATCGAAAGGATTCACTAAGTTGGGACTATATGTTTACGAACTGGGACACTTATGATGACTGGTTAGTTTTTTCTATCAAAGAAAATAAAACTAAACATAGACCTTTGAAATTTAGAACAGAACCTTTAGCAAAAGGTGAACCTTTATATGCTGTCGGTTGGTCTTATAGCGATACGACTGGAATCCAACGGATCTATGAATATACATTTGATGAAACCGAAGGTAATTATCATAATTTGTTACAAGTAAAAGGTCCCCAAAAACTAGGTGGTTTGAGTGGTGCGCCAGTTGTAGATGAAAAAGGAAAGCTGGTAGGTTTGGTTACATCGGGTGGGGAAGATGAAAAAACTAAGGAAGTATTTTTGCAAGTTACTAGTACGAAAAACATGCTGACTTATATTGAGTCGCTAGAGTAAGATAGAGGTGAGAGGTGAGGTCGTCAAGTTGTTGCGACTTCACAAGCATAGTGATAAATTTTGTGCCTATTTTAGGTTTAATTCCCTTGAGCCTTCAATATCAATTCTTGCGTTTTATTACCTTCCTGAGTTCCATCTGGTTTATAAAGAATGTAATCAAAAATATCTTCTTGTGAAGCACTCACCGTTGAGCCCGCTTTTAATCCTTTAATATGAAATGGTTCACTTTGAAGTAAGCCTTTGATTTGCTTACCTTTCCATTTTGTCACTTCGATCCACATCCATTCGCTTCCTCCTTGATCATCTTCAAAAGGAGCTTTTAATAAAAGAGAATAACCAGCATCCATGCCTTCGTTAAACAAATCTTTAAGACCAGGCAGTTTTGCTTTTGCAGCTTCACTAGCTTTTAAAATGGCATCATCGTGACTGATATGAGCAATCTCTTCGGTATTTCCAAAAAGATCAGAAATGATTTGTTCTTGATGTAATTGAGGAGTGGCGTAATTTTTATTTTCAAAATCAATTTCCAAAAGTATATTATCTGGATCACCTTCCTCGTTTGTTCCTAATTTAAAATTGAGAATGACCTTCTTTTTTGCATTATCCTCAAGACTGCCAAGCATTTGATCTCGAAGTTTTTTATTAGAGATTTTCTTCAAATCAATAAGCGCCTGATCTTTGTAAATGTTTTTATTAGTAGTCAAGTACTGACTCAGGATGTTCATAATATTCATGGTCTGATCAGTAGTAAAACAAGAAGCATTATTGACAACGATATCCGGTAATCCAAATTTTTGCATTCCCATAGTTACTAATCTGCAAAAGGCTTTTTCTCGATAAGCATGGATAGTAATTTGACCAGGGATATATGGAATTTTTTCATTCCAATTTTGGAGACGTGTTTCTTCCCAAGCTTCCGGAGTGAAATATTGGCTGTTGATGGAATCAAAAATAGCCCACTTTTTTCCTTTGCTCATTTTCGCCATAAACTCAGTGAGTCTTTTATTCAGAGTCCAGCTATCTTTTGATAATCCATAGATTGTAAAAAATACTGCCTCATTTGATTTCGCAAGCATTTGTTGTTGCCGATCACTCAGACTTGTCGCAAAGTATTTCAAATAATCCAATGACATCGGAGCATAATCTTCTTGTGCATTTTCATAATGCCAAATGGCGAAGGTGTTATTTTCAATGCTCTCAGGAGCGAGGGTAGAAAATTTTAAATCCGAAAATTCTTTTTGATAACTAGCTTTTAAGGCTTCAACATCAATTGGATCTCCAATGCTGTAAAATGCAAAGTCAATATAAAAATCAGGATTAGTGATTTCTCCATTGAAAATGTATTTTTCTTGAGCGAGAGAAACAGTAAAACTAAAAAGTGCTAGAATAAAAATTATTTGCTTCATTGAAATCGGTTTTAATGTTTTTACGATAGACTTAGCAAATTGTTTTGAAGAGAATAAGCTAACAAATTAACAAGCCAATAAAATGGATTTGGGCTAACCAATCGGAGAGTCCTAAAACCTAATACCTAATGCCGTTTTTTCTTCCTCTGTTAATTTATTCGCTTGTTACGCTGATTAGTTCAAAAGATCATCCTTCTCCGTAGAAAAGTAAGTTGTAAAGCCTGATCTTCCAGAACCATTAAAAACTTTTGCATTGACTTTTCCATTGCTAAAATCAACCGGTCCTTCATAGATTTTTGAATTCATATCCGGATCACTACCATCTGTGGTATATCGAATTTGCATTCCAGGATAAGCCGAATTCATCATTAGTTTTCCATTTTCTACTTTGACACCCGGAGCAGGAATTCGATAATTAAATCCGCCATTCATTTTTTCTAATTTTGGAAAATCTCGTTGACTCAAAGTATTTGCAAAACGATTCCAATCATCAGCAATAGCTTTGGTTCTTTTTTCGGTATTGGTTTCCGTTCCCCAGACAGGCTGACCTTCCCAAGATCGTTGCGCAAAGCCCATTAGTTTTGGTAAAATATAATATTCAAACATATCCTGACCACGAACCGTTTCACTCCAAAGCTGAGCTTGTAAACCATGAATGTTTTTTTGACCTTGTGGAGTAAGCCGTTCCATTCCTTTGAAATCTTTAGCAGGATCAAGACTGTTTCCCATGTTGTCATGAGTCGTGGAAAGGAATAAATCATCAGGAATAAAACTAAAAGCATCTTCCGTATTATTGAATCCACCCCAATATAAACCTGGTTCTCTAGGATCTTTATCATAGGATAAATCGAAATAAAAATTAGTTACATTACAAAGGATAATTGGGTAGCCTTTATTTGCAATTTTATAACCAAGGTCTTGTAAACCCCATAGATTATTCCAGATGTTTGGATGAACACCTTTACCAACAAAATCAGGATTTGGATACCATTTTCCTTCGTCATCATATGCCATAACTACTTCTTCCCAGCCTGCTATTAGAATATTTTTTTCAAGCATCAGATCGATAATCTGTGCAAAAAAGTGAGCTTGTAAATTTCGAGAATTTGTAATCTCTGGAAAGTCTTTTAAATACTCATCACATATCGGAGATTCCGTCCATGGTCCTTGTGGAACTTCATCTCCTCCAGTATGAAACATCGCCAAAGGAACATCAGCTTCTTCGTACATTTTTATAATATCCTCAACAACATGTTTGTAAAAATTAAAAGCCGAAGGTTGACAAACACAAGCGACATTATCATTATACTGCTGAGCGGTAGAGTAAACAGATTTATCATCTGGATCAATCAAGCGATATTCTAAAGCTTCCTTTTCTTTACCCTCTTTCATCAAACGATTGTACCGGTATTCCATGGATTTAATCGCTGCTCTGGCGTGTCCTGGAAAGTTGACTAAAGGCACTACATCGACATGACGATCATGAGCATGTTTAATAATTTCTTTAAAATCTGCTCGGGTATAATAGCCACTTCCAGTAGCACTGCTGGTAAATGGACCAGAGCCATAAGAAGGTTGAAGATTTGATCCATCTTTACTTGGGTGGCCACGTTTTGATCCAATCTGAGTCAATTCTGGAAGGCCATCGATTTCAATTCTCCAAGCTTCATCTTCAGTAAAACAAAATACCAATTTATTGACTTTATAACTTGCCAGAACATCAATCATTTTGATCATTGTTTCCTTGGATTGAAAATTTCTGGAAACATCGATGTGCATACCTCGATAAGGATAAGCAGGATTATCAGAAATCTTACAAGCGTAAATCGTTTTATCTTCCTGAATCAAATTTAGCAGTGTTTGAATACCATAAAAAACACCCGCTTTGTCAGTACCTGATATTTCAATTTTATCTCCTTCGACTAGAATCTGATAAGCTTCATCGTCTGCAATTTTTTCGTCAATTCTTAGATTAATTCTTTCCTCTGAATCTTTGACAACGGTCTTCAGATTGAACAAACGATCTAAGTCATCAACAAGCAAGCCTGCTTCGGTTTTTAAATCTCCTTGTACACCAATCGCAAATGCTTCTTTTAGATCAAAGGCACCAGTTGTTTTTTTATAAGCTCTAGGAGAAGGTATTGCTTTGTACAATTCTTCCGGTGCGACTTCTCTAAGATTTCTATTTTCTTCAAAAAGATATTCAGCAGTAGGGATCGGTTCCTTATCACCGATGCTTCTGTTGATTTGATCGGCTTTTGTAAAAGGTTCGATCTTAAAATCTTTGATTATTTTTATCGTCTGATTATCTCCGGGATTGAAAACGGCATAAACTCCAACTGGCCCATCCGCTTCTTTGATCATCCATACATTTGAAATGTTCTTGATCGCGATTGATTTTCCAGCTTCTAATTTAAAACCTGTTTTAGGTTTCATGGTATAAAAATCTCCATTGATGCGTTTCATTTCCACTTGGGCAGAAGAGTCAATGCTGATTAAACCTCTAGGAGATTGGTTCCAATAGATTTCCCAGTTATCGTTTAAGTCTTCGGCAGAATTATTCGTAATCGTAAACGTCGCATCATGAACGGGGCGTTTATTTAACTCATAGTTTTTTTCTAATTTCCAACGGATTGTTAAATCGGGAATCTTGTTTGTCGATTGATTATCAGTAGAACAAGCTGAGAAAACGAATAGGGTAGTGAGAATGAAAAAGAAATGGCGGAAGGATTTCATGTTTTGTTTTTGGGGTGTAATATAATAAAAAATGGACACGAAGCCCATGAAGGAGACGTGAAGCTAAAGAAATTAATCTCAGGTGTGCTTCGTGCCTCCTTCGAGTTCTTCGTGTCCTAAAAATTAGCTTTCAATATCATGACCATCACCAGCCCCCATGTTCACATTCGCTTCATTCGTTGCGAAATTCCGATGCGGATTAAAACCTATGACATTTCCTGATCTCGAGGACGGTACAGAAATATTTGCAAATCTTTCTGCTCGTTTTCTAAAGAAATTCTGAAACCGAGTAATAAAACCTGTCCAAAACATTTCTATGATCGAACGTTCTTTTTCTTCTTCTTCATAAGTCACTTCGATACCAGAACCTCTACGATACACTTCGACACTGACGATGCAAATGAATGCGAGAATGACGCTGAATCCTACAAAGAAAGAAAACAATGATCCCCAGAAATTGGCCTTTTGGCTTTTATGGCCATGAACTTTGATTAAGGTAGTTTCTCCTTTGTTAACTGAATTGTCCATACGTTTACGTTCTGCTGCTATTGCTTGGTCACGTTTCGTTTGCGAGCTTTCAAGTTGCTTAGCATGCTTTTCTTGAATACCGGCGATCGCTACTAGTTTTTCAGACTCGAGACTGTTGACCTTTTTCTGACTCTTTTCAGCATGACTCTTTGCCCATTTCAAACCGCTTTTGTATTTGCGATTATATTGATCAACTTTTAATTGAGCCGAATTGATTCGAGCATCATATTGTTCGTTGAGACTGAGCAAACGATCCTGATAGTTTTCTTTAATCAATGCAAAGTCTTTATCAAAACGTGATGTAATCTCTTTTGCATTTGATTTAAATTCACCTTTTAAAACAGAATCATCAAACTGTGCTACGGTCGGTACGTTTGAAACAAAAGCATGATGTATTCCATTGGTCGACAAATTGAAGGAGAGTACTCCCATGCCAATCGTGACGACGGTTACTATAGAAAACAAGGCGATGTACCAAGCGTTTTTTAATCGTTTCCATACGATCGCTCTGGTCAGAACTTGTAGGAATTTTCTTCCTCCTAATTCTAAAATACCAACAACTAATAGCATCGCAATGATCGATACGGTGATCGAAACAAATTTTGAACTCCCTGCCATTTCACTCTGTGTAATAAACCAGATCGTTACTGCTTCCGTCAATGCGCTAACTATTTGTGCTACTTTTCCGATTATTTCAATACTCGGAGCGATCGGACGAAATAGATTGTAAAAATCTGAGTTGGTAGCATTCGTTTCCTTCGCTTTTAATGTTATATTTTTTTTCATAACAAAATTGTTTTTTAGATCAATTCTTCCTTTGTATTTGACATAAGAATTTTGTTTATCTGGATGTTGAATCTCGGATATTCATACTGATCTTGATCAATAATATTTGCTGATAAATTAATAGTACCTCAAAATTTGTGAGGTAAATTTTATAGCAAATTGATAAGCGAAGTTTTTTAAGAATGGCTGCGTGAAGCGAAAAATTCAGATGTAGGGTTCTCAAGAAGCGTTTTTAAGTGCATCCTTTTAGATGGACAAGAAAAAATACGAATTGAGGTTCCTATAAATGTAGATTGTAGCTATTGAGCTATTCTTAAAGAACTTCAAAGTAAAAAAACGCTGGTAAACTCTATCGGAAAAAATGGCGGATCGCCTTTAATAACAAATATGGATAGGAAAAAATTACTACCTAAAACAATTAATACTCTTTTTATACGAGAAGGAATTGAAAAAGTCACATTTTAATGAGTGAATGGCCTAACTCAAACTTTAGTAGGATATTAAATCACATCGTTTCTTTTAATTATTTGAAAAGCAAGAGTGAAAAACTGAAGTCATAAAATAAGCAATTTACTAAAGGTATAGACCACCATTCACTCATTCTATCATGCTCTCATTCTTGTTACTTTGTTGACTTCTTCACCTTCTCTGTACCCTTTTTAGACAAAGTCGCAAACTTACGGGTGAGCTTCTTAATATACTCTACCTTCCGAAATCGAAGGGCCGACCAATCTTCATCGATGGCGACTATTCTGACACCTTCCATTTCTGCCTCGCCTACAGCTTCCCATCCTCTATCACGATCAAAATCGGCTTTGTATTTTTTAGAACTCTTTTTAGGATAAGCAATCCAAAAGACCACATCACCTTTGAGCAGGGGAGCGACTTTGGGCATGAGCTTATCGACCTCTGTTTGTTTGGTGAGGAATGCGATAAAGAATTCGATCTGATCGGTCTTACGAATTTTGGTTTTTATCTCTGAAGTCAGTGAAATGCTTTTGAGATTTTCATTGAAAGACTCAGGATGATTGAGGATAAAGACCTTTGGGTGATCTTTGTAGTTTAGTTTTTTGAATGTAGCATCCATGATAGGAAATTGAAGTTAAGGGATATTGTTTGAATAAAGTTAGTGAAAAAATTGAAGAAGTTCAAAGCAGATGAGTTAGCAATGTCGACTTGATTTGATGAATAAATCAAAGTGTCTTTGCTAAATGTTATTTTGTTCACAGACTGAAAATAGGATAGATAGGTCGATCTAAGGCAGGTCAACTAAAAGGAAAAGGTATAAAGTAATTTAGCAGGGGAGAGTTAAATAAGCGAAGGGGAGTTGAATTAGATTAAGATTCAATTATTTTAAAATAAATGGTATTCTTTTTTCCCATTTGAATCTCACTTAATCGTTGGCCAAGCTCTTTGATTTTAAGCTGGTGACTAAGAATTTGAGTTTCTAATCGTTGAACCGTTTTAAAATCTCGCTCTTTAATAGAATGCTCGATTTCATTAAATTGGTCTTGAAGAGAAGTAGTAAGGTTCTGTGATGTGATCTTTGCTTGAAACCAATTTTCGATTTTTCGAATTGATTTTAGCTCTATCGAGTTTAACTCATTTTCGTCTAGAATGGTGTATTCTTTAGAAGTGTCAAAAGTCATGGGTGATGTTTTTTAAGTTAATGTCTCTAGCTGGTTCATTGAGCTAAACGTAAAGTTACAATAGGTAGTTACAATTGCAAAGCAAAATTTACTTTTTATAATGATAAATAGAAATAAAGTTAAGCTTAAAAAATATTGGATTGAGTCAAAAAAATATGATATGTGTGAATTTATTTAGCTATCGGTCGAATTCACCAAGGGAGTGGTTTTGATAGGTTTATATTTAAAAAAGCAAAAAATATCGTTTTCAAAAATAATTGATGCGACCAGGGACCATCTAAAAAACAAAAACGCTTATTTTCTAGCGTTTTTGTTTAATGTCGATTTTTGACATCAATATAATGTTATAATTTTTGGATCACAGCCTTTTTGACCACCAGTTAGTATTGCTTTGATCAATTGGCTTGACAATAGCCTGATTTCCTTGTAGTAATTTAGTTGCTAGGATTGCTGCAATTTCTGCTTCTTCTTCGTAACCCTGAGAAAGCATTTCTCCTTTGAAATATTGTTTTACAAAATGAGTATTGAAATTACCAGAAATAAAAGCTTCATGCTCCATTACAAATTTTCCAAAAGCTAAAGTTGTTTCTACTCCTTTGATTTCATAATGCTCAATCGCCTCGACCATTTTTGCAATCGCTTCACTTCTATTACTACCATAGGTTACTAGCTTAGCAATCATTGGATCATAATAAATCGGAATATCCATTCCTTCTGTGAATCCATCATCGACTCGGATTCCTTCTCCAACAGGTGCTTGATAAGTTTCCAATTTACCGACGCTAGGCAAGAAATTATTAACTGGATCTTCTGCATAAACCCGAAGCTCCATGGCATGTCCATTGATTTTTAAATCCTCTTGTTTGAATGGCAAAACTTCTCCTCTAGCAATATTAATTTGCTGTTCAACGAGATCAATTCCGGTAATCCATTCTGTTACAGGATGCTCCACTTGTAATCGAGTGTTCATCTCTAGAAAATAAAAATTCAAATCATCATCAATCAAAAACTCAACAGTTCCTGCACCTTCATACTTTGCCGCTTCTGCTACCTTGATCGCTGCTTGCCCCATTGCTGCTCTGACCTCTTTTGTCAATACTGCTGAAGGTGCTTCTTCCACTACTTTCTGATGACGACGTTGGATGCTACATTCTCTTTCAAATAAGTGAACAGTATTTCCATGACGATCTGCCAAAATCTGGATTTCAATATGCCGTGGAGAGCTAATGTATTTTTCAATAAAAACAGCACCATCTCCAAAAGAGGAAATCGCTTCACTAATTGCTCGTTCCATCTGCTCTTCGAGTTCCTCCTCTTTTTCAACAACCCTCATCCCTTTACCACCACCACCTGCAGAAGCTTTGATCAATATCGGAAAACCTATATCTTTTGCAATTTCTTTGGCTAATTCTGGATCTTCGACAGCTCGATCAATTCCAGGAACCATTGGAATATCATAACCTTTTACAGCATCTTTAGCGGCTAGTTTACTGCCCATGATTTCCATAGAAAAAGGAGATGGGCCAATAAATGTGATCCCTTTATCGGTTACTTTTCGCGTAAATTCAGCATTCTCACTCAAGAAACCATAGCCAGGATGAATACCATCGACTTGATTGGCCAAACAAATTTCTATGATTTTATCTCCCAGAAGGTAGGATTCAGAACTTGGGCCCGGACCTACACAAAATGCTTCATCTGCATATCGTACATGAGGAGCATTTCTATCTACCTCAGAATAGATGGCAACCGTTTTGATTCCCATTTTTTTTGCAGTTCGCATGACTCTTAAAGCTATTTCTCCTCGATTGGCAACAAGTATCTTATTCATTAGATGATTCATTAAATTAACTAATTCAAAACCGTGCAAAAATGGAGATTTTATAGCTTAAAAAGAAATCCTTGGAGGTAATAAATAGGTAAGAAGAAAATTATCTTCGTTCAGTTGTAATTCTTTAGTGCTTACTTTTGATTGTGTACAAAAGGTATTTGGTATTTGGCATTAAAAGAGCCCAAAAATCTAATACCTAATGTCGTTTTTTTTTTGCTTAAAGCTATTTTAATATTAATATCATTAAATGCTGATTGGGATGAGTCCTAACTATATAATGTGTAATTTCGCCGCATGAAAGCCATTTTATTCTTCTTGCTTACCGCCTTATTCTGGGGACTCAATTTTCACTTGGCGAAAGTGATGTTGAAAGAAGTTGGCTTTGTTGAAGCTGGATTTTGGCGTTATTTCTTTGGAGTAATCCCTTTACTCTTTTTGACTTTAAAAAGTTTACCTACTCGCAAGGAGATTGTTGAAAACATCATAGGCCTTTCTTTGGTTGGAATTGTTTGTTTATTTGGTTTTAATTTGTTTTTCTTTCTTGGCTTGAAAAATAGTCCTGCCATTAATGGTGCCTTAATCGTGAGTTTGACACCAGGGCTTACCGTTATATTCTCTGGGTTTATTCTGAAAACACCTTTTGAGCGAAACCATGTCATTGGTGTTGCAATTTCTCTTTTGGGGGTATTGTATTTGATTTTAAAAGGAAATATTGGAAGCTTTAGCGAAATTGAATTTAATACTAGTGACCTATTGTTTATAGTGTCAACGACTTTCTTCGCTTTACAAAATGTGTTTGTTAAAAAATACGGAGGCCGAATCTCAAATCGAAACTTCACCTTTTTGACGAACTTACTTTGTATGTTGAGTTTTTTGGTGTTACTTCCTTTTTTAGGAATCGAAAGTATCACTGGTCATACGTCAATGTTTTGGTTATCGGCAATTGGGATTGGAGTTTTTGGAACTGCCGTTGCTTATTTCCTTTGGAATGCTGGTATTAAACTAACCTCTGCGAACCAGGCTGGTATTTTTATAAATGTTGTTCCGCTTTCGACAGCTATGTTTTCGATAATAATAGGAGAGACCCTTTTTGCTTATCATTTGATCAGTGGGATTTTTATTATTATTGGAATATTAATCATGAGGTGGAAGTGATTCGTGCTAAGGGAGATAGATGGAAAGGATCATTGACAATATCTTGTGGATGAAATTACAGTGAAAATTATCTGCTAGCAGGTGATTTTGACGATTATTTTACCTCAGCGTTTCTCATTTTTCTCTGCGGTAAATATACAAACCATTAAAAATTCAGGTTGTATTCGTTACATGGTTTTAATAAAACCAATTCCCAAAATCAATAGCATTAATAGGACAAAAAATATGATCAAACATAAGATCGCACTTAATATCATATCTTCTTTTCTACCAAATTTTTTATAAACTTGATAAAGCATAATGAGAACGGTGATGTAAATAATAGGATTTATGAAAATGGGCCATTGAAATAAAACCAAACCAATGATACTGAAAAGGGTAGCATGACCAATTATAAAAGAATTGATAGCCAAATTTTCCGCGAAATTAAACTTCCTAAAAACCAACCAAGTCGGAATGCTTAACCAAACGATACTAGTAATCCAGAAGTACTTGAAATTGTGATCCATGAATTCAGCAGCTTGATAGCCAATCCAGTAAGCTCTATTGTCGAATAATCGCTCTACCTTTATTTTTTCATGAATGGGGATTGCATCTACTATCAAAAAAATAGTGATGGATAATATCAAATATGATAGCGGATTATAAATTCCTTTTCTTTTTCCGAGTACGTAGTTGTTAACAAGAGAATTAGCATTCATCGTTAAGTTTTTTACATTAAATAAAAAACCTTTTTCCATATTTGTAATATTTGAAAACAAACTCTGGAAAAGTGAACTAAAGGTTATCTTATCTACACCTGATCGCTCTCCACAATTCGGGCAAAATTTCTCCTGATGCTCGTTTTTACAATTAATACAAATCATTTTTGAAACTGAGTTTATTTGCTTGTAGGTATTTTAAATTCTAAACTTATTCATCAATTCATTTTTGAACAAACCTTAATTGAGATTCCTATTTCACCTCAAAAACGATTTTTAAACAAGTTCTAAGACTATCTCAATTCTTGAAGATAAGAATAGGAATGAATTTTTTTCAAATATCCATTTAATTCCTATCTTAAAGCTGTCAATAAAAAAGTATAAAGTGAAATTAATAAAACAAGCCAATCTCCATTTTCAAGACGAGAAGTCTGATAAAGTTTATGAAGTTGGACTTTTCCATATTCAAGCAGAGGAGTATATCGTAAACTTTCGTTACGGTCGAAGAGGAAAACGATTAACCGAAGGTACCAAAACGGTATTTCCCGTTAATCGAGCAGCCGCAGATAAGATCTTCAATGAATTAGTCGCTAGTAAAACTAAGAAAGGCTATCAAGAAACAGCTGCTGTATCGAGTAGTGTGCCACCTCCAAGTCCAGTTCCAGGAGATGCTCAAGGTGCGATCGTTACCGTTACAAAATATATCAAGCAATTAGCAACTGGGCAAAAACCAAATACAAACTGGAAAGCTTCTCGAATTATCTGGAGAGCTGGAGAATTAAAAATTGAGGAAGTTGCTGATGAGATTGGACAGATGTTGCCTCAATTGAGAGATCATGATCGCTACTCAGCGATCTGGTATTTAGGCCGAATTGCGGATCGAAAAAGTCTTGGCATCCTTCAATCTTTAAATATTTCTCTCGAAGAGCGTGCAGCGAAGATTTATAAAGCAGCCATGCTTAAGTGTAACGACGTTGCAACGATTAATGAGATGGTGGCGATACTTCCTACGAATTTGAGAACGATGTATGAAGCGAATGATGTTCAGGGATATTTTCAACAATTAAACCATTATCTGTTTCAAGTAGAAGCCAAGCAAATTGATTTTTTATTATCTACTTATTACCTGTCATTGGTCAAAGAGGATTTTAAAAAACCTATGCTTTTGACCTTGTCGATGCTACCTTTAAAACCAAATTATTGGAAATACATTCGATACATTTATAAGATTGCAGAAATGGCTGATGATGGAAAAGTAATGGCTATTTTGGCTCAGCGTATTCAAAAAAATCCTGCATTTTATAATAAAAATTATTGGGGAGACAGTGTTTATTTTAATAACAAAAGATATAATGTTTCGGAAGAGCTTAAGAAGCCTAATGCTGAACTTGCCTTTTCTGGAAAAACGAAAAAGTATTTCATTGCAAGAACGATAAGACGTTTGCGTCAAGCTGGCCAAGATAGACAAGAAATCTATTGTGCCATCGCTACTGAGATTCTAAACCAATATGGTGAAGAAGACCGAATGGTACATGATCCTTCGTCAACTTATCGCTATGATTCGGCAACAAAAAAGTATGTTGTAACAAAGCAGTATTATTCTGATTTAGCACATATTCCTTACCTCTATTATATTTTGTATTCATCAGGAAATAGGTTTAACATCTCCAGAATAAATAAATTTTATTTTGATGGTGAACCGACTAAACAAACTCAACGAGAGGATGCTTTTCCTTCTTTATGGGATCAATATCCCAAATACGCTGTCGAAGTTTTGACACAGGCTCGCTTAAGAGAAGTGGCGACTTTTGCGATGAATGTTTTGGAAGGACGATCAGATTTAATGAGTCTGTTTGCGATTGCTGATTTGAAAAAAATGATCAGGAGTCCATTTGTAGAAACACAGAAATTTTCTTTAAATATAGTGAGACAGAAGTATGATGCTTCTAATCCTGAGATCGCATTGATCATTGCTTTAATCGATTCTCAAAATGCTGAAGCCATTGATTTAGCCTTAGAGTTGATCAATCAAAATCCTATTCCTTTTAAAAATAATGATGAATTTGTAAAACATGCGATTATCTCGGATCATGGTGATCTGCATGCTTGGATGAGGACAAATATTTCAGAAGAAGCTTTTGAAAAAGAACAAAAGCAAAGTATTTTAAATTATGCTTTAGCATATTATAAAAAATTAGAAGAAGGAAGTGTTGCCGAAAACTCTGTTGATAGTTTAATCGCATGTTTTAAAGGTTTTTTATCAAATCTTGGAACGCCTTTTATCCTTTCGCTTTTAGAAGATGAACAATTGCAAATGCAATTGTTTGCAGGGAAATTAGTCAATGCAAATAATGTATCTACTGCTGAATTACCGGACAATATTATTATTCGATTACTAGAATCTCAACATGCGTCTATAAGAGCTCAAGGTATTGGTCTTCTTACAAAGTTAACCGATGATGAACTTTCGAAAAAAGAAAAACTCATTGTAGGTTTGGTGGTTAGTCCATTGGAAGATCTTCGAGAAAAAGGAAGAGATCTTGTTGGACGATTAGCTAAGATAGATTTGGAATTTAGAGATCGGGTATTTTTAGAATTGTATCCACAACTATTAGAGGATCATGAGGATGAAAGTGTTCCCGTAGACGTTTGGGAAACCATCTCTGCGCATTTGTTAGCATCAGTGCCATTGATCATGCCTAATATTGAAAATGTTTTAAAAGATCATCATAGAGAAACCCATTTGTTGGCGGAGCATCTTTTGAATGGAAATACGAATTTGAGTGAATGGACCGTAGAGCAAATTGCATTGATGGGAGATCATGATATGAAATCAATTCGGGAAATGTCTCATCAGTATTATCTTTTTAATATCGATCGAATGATCTATTATAAAGAAGATGCCCTTAAGATTTTAAATACAGAATGGGAAGATACATTGGAATTTGCTTATGAGTTTTTTGATAACCATTTTACTGAAAAAGAATGGTCACCGGACTTGATCATTTCGCTTTGTGACAATGTTCGTCCAGAAGTTCAAGTATTTGGAACAAGGTTGCTTGGAGAGTTTTTTAAAGAAGAACATGGTGTAAAATACTTATCGGAGCTAAGTGAGCATCCAGACCCAGTCATACAATTGTATACGACGAACTATTTGGATCGTTATGCTTTTAATAATGAAAAAATATTAGCAAAATTAGAACCTTACTTTAGGACAATCTTAAATGCAATTAATGCAAAAAGAGCAGCAAAACTAAGAGTGATTCAATTTCTTTCCAAACAAGCAATGGAAGGAGAGGAGTATGGGAAATATGTTTCTGATATTTTGCAAGATGTAATCGGAACGATCGCAGTTTCGGATAAAGAAAGATATATTCTCATGCTTAAGCAAATTGAAAATAAGTATGATCATTTTCCAAAAAAGATAGAAACCGTTCCTCTGGAAGTAAGAAGCAAATAAACTCCAAGCGAAAAAGTTTATGTGTTCTAATGTGACTTATGTGGTTAAAAGAAAATAAAAAATGAAGTTCAATTACAAATACAAAGGTTCCACCAGCATAAAAAATGACTCCAATTCTACTGGGATGAGTTTTGTCCCCGATGCGAAAAGGACACCTACTTTTTTTAATGGATTATTGAATAAAAAAATTCCATTTAGAGAAGCGATGTCTGCACTTCATCATATTGTCGTTTCAGATTATCGATATCAAAAGAAAGACAATACTGCTTATCTGGAATGGGCAAAACAACAAGAAGATATTTGGTTGGCTGAAGCGATGGAAGGGCATGGCGGTATAAAAGATGAATTGAAGTTGAAGCGTTTGGAGCTGAATAGGTTAAACATGATGTCTCATGAAATTCTTCAGCCTTATCACAAAGCTTATTATAAATATTACAAGTATGTGCTCAAACATGATAGAGATGCTTGGTTTGTTTTAGACCCAGTAATTTCTGTTCATCCGGATGAATTATTCTTTGAGTGTTTTAGCCAAGATGAATCTTCTTATGGGAAGTTGAGCTGCAATTACAACGTATTTAAAAATATTGGAGATTTTGAATGTGGGACGACTAATATAGATTACTCGGTGGCATTGTATAAAGAGTTTCAAAAAATTAGAAATTATAAAGACACTTCCTTCCTGATTGATCCTTCTGGATTTGAGGTACAAACGACAGCTGAAGAATCATTTAAAGAAGTGAAAATAGATTTACCTGATTCTTGGGTTAGAGGTTTTTTGCAAGTAAGTTCTGCGATGACTATGCATTCTTACCAATTTGAAATAGCTCCAGTGGACATGGCCAATTTTCTTTTTTTAATGAAAAGAAATAGAGAAAAAAAAGGGCCGCGATCGATCCGTTGGATTTTGAAAAAAGGAGAACCTGTCAAGGCGATATTTGAACCTTGGAATACAGAAATCATCTGCCGGAATTCAATTTACAATGGTAAGTCAGAAGGTGAAGTTAGAATGTGGGGGAGAAGAAGGTTAGCACTGTTAGAACGTTTGGTTCCTGTTGCTAAAAGTATCAAAGTCAATTTGCTAGGAACGGGTCTTCCATCTTTTTTTATGGTGGATTTATTTGATATGACTTTTACGCTTGGGCTTTCAGGTTGGACTGCTAATGATTGGAGCCGTTCTAGTAATTTTGATTTGATGACACCAAGGTATGAAACCGATGGAATGACGCAGCAGAAAGTTTATTTAGCTTTAAAAGAGAACTGGTTTGAAAGTGCAGACTCTTTAGCAAAGCGTTTGAATTTAACGGTAAATGTTGTAGAATCTGCTTTGACCAATTTTATTCAGGAAGGCAAAGTAATTTATGATTTACACAATGAAGTCTATAGAATTCGAGAGCTGACTAAAGACCCTTTGCCAATAGATAAACTTCGATATAAAAATGAACGTGAGGAAAAAGCCGTTGAAATAATAAAAGAAAAATCGCTCAAAAATATTTCTTTTGAAATAAAAGAAGATGCGATTTTACATCGAGGTATTATTCTTAAGGATAAAAAGAATCTAGCTGTCGAAATTGTAGTTAGTGATGATGAACGTTTGGTAGATGGAAAATGTAGCTGTAATTTTTATAAAGATAATAAGTTGTATCAAGGTCCTTGTGAGCATATGATGGCTTTGAGAAAGGAGTCGACTCATCGCCTGGATGGGAGATAGATGGAGGTTTGAATTAATGAATGAAGTAATGTTAAGAAAATTGATAAAGATCATTTTCTAAAAAAATAGTTAGAATTGAAAAAATGGTAAGAGGGTGCAAAAACTTGCATTATGAATGGTGGATCGCCATTCGCGCTACTGGTCTGGACAGCGTCACAGGCCAGTTCTTTACTTTGCAAACTCACTTAGGTGTACCCCTTTCCGGTGATACATCGGAGATGTGAAAGGGGACACCTAAATGGTTTGCTTGAGTTGAACTCTCCTGAAATAGGATAGTACGAAGTAACCCTCTTCCATTTTTTATTTTTAAACAATTTTATTCACACATATTAATACTAAAGACATAAGCACATAATCGTATAGCTATATAATTATGTGAATATTTTTTAAAACTATTAAAAAATAGTAGATTTGAAAAAATGGTAAGAGGGTGCAAAAAAGCTTGCATTATGAATGGTGGATCGCCATTCGCGCTACTGGTCTAGACAGCGTCACAGGCCAGTTCTTTACTTTGCAAACTCACACTGGTACATCAATTTCCGGTGACACATCGGAGATGTAAAATTGAGTACCAGTATGGTTTGCTTGAGTTGAACTCTCCTGAAATAGGATAGTACGAAGCCACCCTCTTCCATTTTTTTATTTCTGCCAATAATTTTCAAATGGCATCAAATCCAGAATCAAGTAGAAAGAAGGAAATAAGAAAGGAGATTAGGAAATCTTCCCGGCAGGAGTTTATCCTTAACGAAATGAAACGACTCGGTTTTTGGCCAAATGATGAAGATAGACCCAGTTTGGCCGAGGAGCATCTTCAAAAGCAAATCAAGCTTTCAAACGAGATCAGAGAGTTGTCCCGAAAGGATAAAGCTTTTCAAAATAAAGATGCTGTTTTAAAAAGATATAAAAAAGAGCGCCTTCGGAAATCTCGAGAAAAACAAAAAGAGAATAAAGAAAAACGAGAGGAAGAGCGACTGGAAAGAAAAGCTGCTTGGGCGAAACAGCAGACGAAAGATATTATTTATCTCGG
>CAKZTD010000046.1 GCA_937921595.1 uncultured Saprospiraceae bacterium | reverse complement strand
TTGGAGGCTGAGCAATACTGATAGAAACTGTAGGCAATTCTCTTTTGTAATAATACCCACCTTTGGCTGTTCTTTGTTCTGTCTTATCAAGTAAGGTTACAAAGCTTTTCACTTTGATTGCTGATAATTGTAATTTTTTCTGAGCCATATCGCTTTATTTTTGTGAGTTAAACATTTCCTTCCTATAAATATAGGAACAAACATCAATCGAATTTTTACATAAATTTTGAAAAGTCAGCTTTTAGATTGGATATCTCTAGGTAGTTAGTTCTTAAAAATACGGGTTTTTACTCCTTTTTGCAATAGATTAAGTAAGTTTCTTAATTCTTTGCCAAATCAAGCCACTCTCATAGCCCTTTCCTGCCAAATAATTGGCGAGCTTTCCTCTCTTCTTAAATTCGTCTTTTTCTCTTATTGTATTCCATTTCTTTTCGATCAATTTATCGATGGTTCCTTCATAATCCAACTCGTCTAATTCTTCCATCGCTTTTCTCATACAGTAGTCAGAAATGTTTCGCATTTTTAATTCACGGCGAATTCGTATTCTTCCCCACCCCTTCATTCGAAATTTCCCTCTAGCATAGGATCGAGCATATCTTTCTTCATTTAAAAAGTTATCCTGAATAAGGTCAACAATGATTTCTTCTAGATCATCACCATAAATACCAATATCCAAAAGCTTGGTTCGGACTTCCTTATGACAGCGATCTTGATAAGCGCAGTATCGTTGTAGTTTGGCTAGACCTTCATCTTTGGTATGATACTTTTTTTCTTTTTTCATTTCCTATATAGTCATTCTTCGACTCTGCTCAGAATGACATTTTTTATTTACATACTCCTTACACTCGTATTAAACTTGAAAGGGTCTACATTATTTTTTGAAAATTTTGCAGGTAAGAACGGTGAAATCATCTGGATAGATTTGATCTCCTTTAAATTTATCAATCGTCTTCAGTAATTTATCATTGAATGCTTCCGCAGAATGTTCATAATTTTCTAAAGCAAAAACTTTGAGTACATCTTCATCATAAAATACGCCTTCTCCATCTTTCACATCTGTCAATCCATCGGTATAGGTTAGTATAATTGCTTCATCATTTACTTGCTCTGTTCCTACTTCAATTTCTGGTAATTTATCAAATGATCCAAGGATGGTTGAACCTTTATCAAGCGGGATATTTTTACCATTCATAATCAATAATGGTGGATTGTGTCCGCAATTGACATAGCGTAATTCGTTGGTATTGGTATTGAATTCTGCAACGAAGAAGGTTAGAAATTTATCGCCATTCGTTATTTCGAAAATGGATTCATTGAGCTTACTAATAAACACATCAAGTGCTGATCGTTTGTTAATCAAATCGTGGAATTTGGATTGAAAATTTGCCATCAACAAGGCTGCGGCAATTCCTTTTCCAGAAATATCTGCTACGCAGAAAACCAGAGTACCATCATCAAAAGCAATAAAATCAAAATAGTCTCCTCCTACTCCAAGATGCGGTTTATAAATACTGGCTAATTCGTATCGTTCGTTTTTTGGTAAGTTTGATGGAATCAATAATGCCTGCATCTGGCTGGCTAATTCCATTTCCTTTTTCAAGCGTTCTTGTTCTAATTGTCTTTTAAACAATCTTTTATTTTCGATCGCTACCGCAATGATATTTGTAATAGTGGTGATGAACTGTATTTTATTATACATGTCTTCATCTTGATCGAATCCTCCAATAAAAGTGTAGGCAATTGGATTCTCCTTATGTAGAACAGGAATGACGACATCAAATTCTTTGATCAAAGGATGATCATTATCGTCGTCTATATTTTTTAGTCGTTGGTAATTGGCTAACTTATCCGTAATGTCCAACTCAGACAATTTTTCTTCGATCCCAATAGTCGAGGCACAATACCATTTATCTTCCTTGCCTGTTACATAAAGCGCCATCTTTTTTATCCCCATTTCCCAACTCAAAAAAGAATTATACATTTTATACAAGCCATCTTCTTTTACATTATTGTTAATCGCTTGAGTGATATTCAACAAACGATTAATCTGCAACTGTTTGAGATGTAGTTCTCTTTCCAGTTGCTCAAGGCTTGATAATTCTTTTTTTATATTAGAAAATTTAGACATTTAGAAATGGGTGCTTTTGAGTTTTAGTTTCATGATGGTTTAAAGATAGATATTTTTTTTTGACTTCACTCAGAAAGACAAAATTTTGATTTCAAGCCTTTTGACAGATTGTATTAATGCTAACTGATCTGTAGAAATACCAAATTTAACTTTGCTTAAATTTTAAAAGTATTACACTTTGGTTTTGACATCAAGTGCATCTCGAAAACCATTCCCGATGAGATTAAAAGCTAAAACCATTAACATAATGGCGATTGCTGGAATTAATGCTAATAAAGGTTTTCCGCCAATGGCCATTCCATAATTCTCATTAAGCATATTTCCCCAGGAAGGTGTTGGTGGTTGGATACCAAAACCAAGGTAACTCAAGCCTGCTTCGATTAAAATTGCTGTTGCAAAATTTGCTGCAGCGATCACCATTACTGGTCCTAGTATATTTGGTAAAACATGTTTACTAATGATCCTCCAGGTATTGAATCCTAATGTTTGTGCAGCTTCAACAAATTGAATTTCTTTTAAAGCTAAAACTTGGCCTCTTACTATTCTCGCAACTTCTACCCACATGGTCAAACCGACTGCTAAAAATATTACCCCTACTCCCCGGCCTAATGCCAATACAATCGCAAAGACTAATAATAAGGTGGGAATCGACCAAACAGTATTAATGATCAGCATTATAAAATCATCGACTTTTCCTCCAAAATATCCTGCTATTGAACCTAAAAATATTCCAATTGTCAATGAAATAATTACTGCGATCAAACCTACGATCAAAGAAATTCTAACACCAATAATCAAACGACTTAGCATATCTCGGCCATACTTATCCGTACCTAGATGGAATTTCTTTTGAATGATATTTTCTTTTAAAATTTGGCCTTTTAGATTTTCGAAAGTTTGTTTTTTTGAAACACCATTGATATCTGTAAAGGAAATATTATTGTCATTTGATTCTTGGATTTCCGAATTTAAAGAAAGTGGAAAAACGATATCCGCTAAATTTATTTTTGAATAACTTCCTTCTATTTTTTCACCACCTTTATCAACACCTCTGTAAATTTCAATACTTAGACTATCTTTTTCAAAACTGTATTGATTGATTGGAATCAATTTATATTCACTTGGTGTACCTTTTAATAGATGTCCTACAAAGGAAGTCTTTTTTTCATTTCGGTTCTTCCGAACTTTCAGCATTTGTATTTCAAATCCAGGGTCAGCCAATGCAATCTCAGGTATTTGATCGTTGGCATTTGGTGTAGAATCCGGAGCAAGATAATATCCGAAAATAGCGAAGACTATCGTGATGGCAATGACTAATAAACCAAACACTGCTGGTTTATTTTTAAACAATCTTTTGATTGCTTTTTGATTAGGAGAAAGGGGTTCTAATTGTTTAGTCATTATTGGTAAAGATAGAACAAGTTAGCAAATTAATAAGTTAACAAAGGAGCAATATATTAAGAGACTTTGCTAACTTATTGATTTAATCACTTGATGGCTTTCTAATCATGAAAATACTTATTGTAGAACCTTTTTTCTCTGGTAGTCATAAGAAATGGGCTTGTGGTTTTCAACAGACTTCTCAACATGATGTGGATATCTTATCCTTGCCTGGTCGCCATTGGAAATGGAGGATGTATGGTGCTGCAGTAAGCTTGGCAAATGCTTTTAAAAAACGGGAAACAAAACCAGATTTGATCATTGCTAGTGATATGTTGGATTTGACAACTTTTATTGCGCTGGTACGACAAGAAATTCAAGGTATTCCGATTGCTTTGTATTTTCATGAAAATCAAATTACTTATCCCTGGTCAGCTGCCGACCAAGATGTTCCGCTCCAACGAAATAATCAGTATGGCTTTTTAAATTATACTTCCGCTTTAGTCGCTGATATTGTTTTTTACAATTCTAGTTATCATTTAGAATCCTTTCTTGGAAGTTTGCCGGATTTTTTAAACCAGTTTCCAGATCATCTGGAATTACAAAATATAGAACTTATTAGAAATAAATCTGAAGTCCTTTCTCTTGGTATAGATCTAAAAGTATTTGACCTTTTTAAAAATAATAATGAAAATGAAGTACCTATTCTATTGTGGAATCATCGGTGGGAATACGATAAAAACCCTGAGGATTTTTATGAGGCGCTTTGTTATTTAAAATCTGAAAATCTTCCTTTTAAATTGATCATGCTGGGGGAAAATTATCAGAAATCTCCAGTTGTTTTAAAAAAAATTGAAAAAGAATTTCAGAAAGAATTATTACACTTTGGATATGCTAAAGGATTCGATACTTATGCGAATTTACTTTGTCAAGCAGATATTCTTCCAGTTACTAACAATCAGGATTTTTTTGGAGGAAGTGTTGTTGAGGCTATTTATTGTGGGTGTTTTCCACTTCTTCCCGATCGTTTAGCTTATCCAGAACATATTCCAGATGATTATAAAAGTCATTGTTTTTATCACAATAAAGAAGAATTTCATCAGAAATTAAAACAAGCATTATTAGATTTAAAAAAGAATAAAGTAAATCAATCTCTTGTGGATTTTGTAGCTCCCTATGATTGGAGTATTTTAGCGAAACTTTATGATGAGCGTTTTGAAAAAATAAGAAATGAATACCACAACCTTTGAAAACAAGTCCGTCGCCAATTATCAACAAAAAGGCGAAGGCATTCCTATAATTTTTATCCATGGTTTTTGTCAAGATAGTTCTGCCTGGGATCCATTTATTAATCTTTTTCCTGATCGCAATATTGTCCGTATTGATCTTCCTGGGTTTGGTGCTTCTGAACAAATCGAAAATTATTCTATTGCTCGATTTGCTGATGTAGTTAAACATGTTTTGGATGATTTAAATATAAGCGAATGCATTTTTATTGGTCACTCGATGGGTGGATATGTGGGTTTAGAATTTGCTAAAAAATATAGTGCTTATTTAAAAGGTCTTTGCTTGTTTCATTCTCATCCTTATGCGGATAACGATGAAAAGAAAATTGGTAGAAAAAAGAGTATTGATTTTATAAAAAAGAATGGACACATCTATTACATCAAACAATTAGTTCCTGCTTTATTTGCTCCAAGATTTGGAAATAATAATCACTTGGAATTAGCAAAAATTGTTTTTAATGCTTCTAAATATAAAGCTGATAATATTATTGCAGGATTAGAAGTTATGATGAGCCGAGAGAATAATACTGCTGTTTTCAAAGATGCTAAATATCCTTTTCTTTTTATTATTGGAAAAGAAGATATGGTCGTCCCTGATTATTTGCACGATACTGCTTTAGCAAATATTTCAAGTATTCATGTTTTGAAAGGTATTGGTCATATGGGAATGTTGGAAGCACCTAAAAAATGCGCTAGAATTATTAAGGCTTTTGTTGATAGTCAACCATTCTTAAGTTAATTTATCTTTAGATTTGTACATGCCAAATAAAGGCTTAAAATATTATTAGCTTTTTGTGCTCTCTTAACCAGTCCAACTGCGTCATGCGGGCGGGTGTCGAACATCTATTCCCGTTTGCACTCATTTTAAAATTAAGTATTTAGATTTCATAGTAACTTCTTATTCGCATTATACAATAACTTATAAAAGTCTCTAATATTTTATGCCTGATTTTTTACTTATAATATTGGCGATCCTACCGGGAGTTTTGATCTGTTATCTGATCTATCGGTTTGATAAATACGAGAAAGAAGCGAAGCTGCCTTTGGGTATTTGTTTTGTACTTGGAGTCGTGAGTGCTTTGCCGGCATTGAAGTTAGAAGAGTGGGGAGATCGGATGGGAATTAATGAACATGAAGGGTTTTGGATGCTTTTGTTTTTATCTTTTATTGTGATTGCTATGAGTGAAGAATTGGTGAAATTTATCGCTTTATTCGCTTATCCTTTTCAAAAGAAATTTTTCAATGAACCTATTGATGGCATTATGTATTCGGTCATGATTGGGATGGGTTTTGCTACGATTGAAAATGTAATTTATGCCGATCGATTTGGAACGGGAACTACTATTGTTCGTGCATTTACTGCTGTTCCAGCTCATGCTATTTTTGCAGTGATCATGGGCTACTTTACAGGTCTTGCTAAATTTAATCCGGAGCATAAAATCAAATATCTGGCGATGGGTTTAGGCTTAGCGATTCTTGTTCATGGAATTTATGATGTTTTTATTCTTCAACAATATTATGAATGGTTGATGCTTTTTGCCACTTTCACCTTATTAGTGAGTGGATATTTTGCTTATCGTTTGATCAAAACGCATCAAGAAGATTCTCCTTTTAAACCTAAGCCTGAAGAAGAACCTCAAGAGGAATTGATCGCAGAATCTGATACTGCTTTGATTGCTGATTCTCTCGATGATATTCCGGTGATGGAAAGTGATGATGAAATTATGGGGGCGATATTGGGAGACTTAGAAGAGGAGGAGTAAATTCCGTCAATGAAAACTTGACTTTATAATAGACTCTCAAGTTACATCCTCTTTTCTTTCGACTACACTCAGGACAGGCTCTGGCCTTAAACTTGAGAGAGTGTTTTTCCTTTACTTTAATTTTTCATTATTGGCGTGGCGATCTTTGTCGCGTTTTGTTTTTTTATCAAGACTTTTTTGGAGTGCTTCGGTGAGGTCTATTCCAGTTTGATTAGCAAGGCAAATAAGTACAAAAAGTACATCTGCCATTTCACCTGCTAGATCTGTTTTTGCAGTAGATTCTTGTTCTTTATTTTTAAAAGATTGTTCTCCATAAATCCGAGCCATTAGTCTTGCAACCTCTCCTACCTCTTCGGTAAGAATTGCAGTATTTGTCAATTCATTATAATATCGAATGCCGATGGTATTGATCCAATCATCTACTATTTCTTGAGCTTCTTTTATCGTCATTATTCTTTACTTTTTGAATCTATAATTATCGTTACAGGACCGTCATTTAGCAAAGCTACTTTCATGTCTGCTCCAAATTCTCCGGTGCCTACTTTTAGATTAGATATTGTTTCGAGATGTTGGACAAATGCTTCATACATTGGAATTGCAAAATCTGGTTTTGCTGCCTTTATATAAGAAGGTCGATTTCCTTTTTTTGTACTCGCATGTAAGGTAAATTGACTGACCACCAAATAGGCTCCTTTTACATCCTGTATAGAAAGATTCATCAGCCCTTTTTCATCACTAAAAATTCTTAGGTTATTTATCTTTCTACACAACCATTCGATATCTTCTGGGGTATCGGAAGATTCTATTCCTAATAAAATAAGCAACCCTTGTTCGATTTGGGACTTTATGTTTCCATCGATTGTTACAGAAGCATTTTTGACTCTTTGTATGACTACACGCATGTTATTTTTTATTCTAATCCTACTCTAATAAGGTATGCAGACTAGCATCATTTTTTTGGATAGAATCTATCTCCGGAGAAATTTTATAAAATTTATACACATCCGGATCTTTGAGATCGATGATACTTTGAACTTTGGAAAGAGCTATATCTTCTAACCAATTTAATTGGTCTTCTTTTTTATGAATAACGACTGGCATTCTTGGAACGATTTCTTTTAGTTCCCCTGTCGTTGGTTTTGTAATGATCGAAAAACTTTTCACTGCATAATCTCCTTTATACCAAACATCCCAAATTCCTGCAAAGAGCATAAGTGATTGATTTTCCATAGCAACCCGATAAGGAATGTCTTCTAATCCTCTTTTTTCCCAACAATAAAAACTGTCTGCTAAAATCAAACACCTTTGGGATCTGATCGGAATACGAAATGAAGAACTTACTGCAATTCCCTCTTTTCGAGCATTTATTAATTTACCAGTATTATTACCATCTCTGGAATTCGAAGGAACCAATCCCCAGGTTATATATTGTAGTCGGGTAGGTGAATCACTTAAAATGACATATGCATGTTGAGTCGGAGCTACATTGTAACTCCATCTTAAATTATTAGTAACTGGAACACCCAGCTCTTGCTTCACCTTTTCTTCGCTAGCTATAAATGAAAATCTTTTACACATAGTGGCTTGTTAGTCTCTGATCGAATTTAAGCATTTCCAGTTAATATTTATGTTTCTTTGGGCTTTTCTCTGTTTCTGTTGAGTAAATAGATGGATTAATGCCGATTTAGGGTCGTTTTACCTTATTTTCTTACTGATAGGAACGATTTATTCAAAACCTATAATTATTATCAACATCGTCTTTTTTGATTTTCGATAAAGTACTCACTTACAGATACTTATAAAAAGTGCTTTTTGTGGGTAATTGTTAGTAAACTGGTGGATAAAGGTATAGGTTATACACACTCACCAAGAATATCAAAAACATAAATATGATAAATACTCATAAAGTCAAGAAATTGTTGGTACGACCCTCACTTACTGACATTGAGGGTCGAGTTTTGAATTCCATTTTCTAAAAAAGTTTCTAATAGAATAACTTACTAACGATCTGTGAATAAGATTGTAAATAACTGATAATCTGATGGTTCGACTGTTGATTACTTGTTAAGAAAGGGAGGTATTTTATTAAGATTGACTTTACATAGGTTTGTGTTATTTTTTTCTCCCCATATTAACACTACTGATGATGACTGCCCTTTTAAAAAAATTTATTATAAAAATTATAATAGAGTATCAGGAGTGTTGACAAAGTTTTTACAAAAAGAAAATAACTTTGCAGGAGCTTTGATGTTTTGAAATTAAACTGAAAAGATTTAACGTCAAATTTCAGAAGTTTGATTTTTTATAAATTGAATTTAAAATCATTTTGTTTTGAGCCTAAAAGATAAAACGCATGAGTAACTTTTTTACAAGCCACAATGAGATTAGCCGTATAGTGAAGGTTTGGTTAGTGATAGGTTTGGTTATGATTTTCTTTCAAGTAGTGATTGGAGGAATTACACGTTTAACTGGATCTGGTTTGTCGATTACTAAATGGGAGATTGTTACGGGGACTATACCGCCGATGAATGCGGGGGAATGGGATGAAGCTTTTGATTTGTATAAAGCCACACCACAATATCAGAAGATCAACAAGGGGATGAGTATGTCGGAGTTTAAGTTTATTTTCTTCTGGGAGTTCATACATCGCTTCTGGGCTCGTACAATGGGATTTGTATTCCTCTTTCCTTTCTTTTTCTTTTTGCTCACTAAGCGCTTCTCTAAGAAGCTTTTGATACAATTGATTGGTGTGTTCTTATTGGCTGCTCTGGTGGCCGCTCTGGGCTGGATTATGGTGGCCAGCGGCTTGATCAACAGACCATGGGTAAATGCTTACAAATTGACCATGCATTTGTCACTCGCTTTTATTCTTTACGGCTATTTACTTTGGACAACATATGGAGCTTTTTATCCTAATATTAAAGTTATTAACAATAGGCTGTTGAAAAGGTGGGGAACTGTGCTAACCGTGCTACTTTCACTGCAGATTGTTTTGGGCGGAATCATGTCTGGAACAAAAGCTGGACTGTCCTACCCAACTTGGCCAGATATGAATGGAGAAGTGGTTCCTAAAATTATGTTTGATGCTGAGGAATGGAATGTGGATAACTTCGTTGAATACGATAGAAATGGCTTCTTACCCACATTTATTCAGTTGTTCCATAGATCTACTGCTTATTTATTGATAATCATAGGTTTATGGTATTATTTCAAAGCTAAAAAAGCTCAAATAACACCGCTTTTTAACCGTGGATTAAATATGTGGATAACTATGTTGGTAATCCAAATACTGCTTGGAATCATGACTGTAATTAACTGTAGAGGTAGTATTCCTGTGGACTGGGGAGTCTACCATCAGGCTGGTGCATTGTTACTGTTAACAGCTATGCTTTTTGTCAATTTTCAGACCGTAAAACAGAATAACTAACATCTGTTGGTAAGTGTGTGGAGAAGTGAAGAATTTGAGGGATTTGCCTGGATATTTGCCTTTATTTTTTACCTTCCAATATCTCCATTAATCTATGATTAAGATAGAGTTTTTCTTTGCCTACTTTTTCAGATTTTAAAAATCCATTTTCTTCTAATGCAATGAGGTAATTTCCTACGGTTTTAGAAGTTCCTAACTGGGCTTCATTTAGGTTTTTTATTTTGGTATATGGAAGTTTGAAAAGTATTTCGATTAGATCTTTGGAATAAATTTTTGGAAGTTTTAATTTAATTTCCTCTGACATTATTTGCATCAATGAGGTTATATCTTCTAATCTACTCAAACCTTTTTTTGCGGTATATTCTACCATATCCAACATGTAGATAATCCAAGATTCCCAGTCTTCTTTTTCTGTGACGAAGCGTAATTTTTTATAATAATCCGATTTATGTTTAATTATATATTCACTTAGATAAATTGCTGGAATATCTAGTAGTTTTTCCATTTTTAAATATAGTAAAAGTAGTATCCGACCAGTTCTTCCGTTTCCATCAGAGAAAGGGTGAATCGCTTCGAATTGATAATGCATTAAAGCCATTTTTATTAGTGGATCAAGTGTGTCATCTTCATTGATAAATTTTTCTAGGTTGGCTAATTTCTTTCGGATCATTTGTTCTCCAGAAGGAGGAGTATAAACAACTTCACCTTTTGTATTGGAAAGTGTTGTTCCTGGAGTATTTCGAATACCTGAGGTATTGTGTTTAATTCTCTGCATAATTTCTATGCATAAGTTTGTTGTGATGAATGGCTTAAATTTTAGCTGGTCTAATCCATACCACATTGCATTTTTATAACTAATGACTTCTTTGGAAGCGGCATTATTGAATTTTTTGTCAGCAATGGCGGATTTGTACAAGTCATCGTTTGTAGTGATGATGTTTTCAATTTCAGAACTTGCTTTTGCTTCCTGAAGATGAATGGTATCGAGAAAGAGTTTTGGATTTGGAAGATTACTAATGGCACCGTTTAGTTGAGCAAGAGCTCTACTTGCAGAAATAGTTTTGCGCAATACTTTTCTAGTCTCCAAATTTATCTTTGGCGGAAGAGCTGGTAAGCTATTGTACGGTTTATCTTTTTTGAAAGTACTCATATGGACGAAGGTAGTTTTTACACTTGTTTTTAGAACGAGGGTAAATATACGTAAAAATTACTCTCGTTACAATTTCGAGTGTAAATCTTACGCTCGTGTTGAAACTTAGTAAAATTTCTATATTTTAAATATTATAAAATGTAATATCTGAAAATATTATTTCTTGAATTTGCATATTTTTTTGTTTTTTGAATGAGGCATGAGAAGAGCTACGTGTATTTATTGTTAAAGCTCTTTTAGCAGCATGTTTTTTGATCCTTTTAAATTGATTTAATTTATGTTTATTGTTTTGTATAAAATGTTGATATATAGCTAATTATACTGATTTAATATCTTGTGTATTTTGTTTTTTTCTAATTATAAAAGCAACAATATTTATAGAGATCGTATATAGGATAAGAATTGTCTAGAATAAATCACTCAACAATAAAATTACGTTTTTGAAAATATGACTATTTTTTAATTTTTAAAAGATAAAAAATTATAATGTCAGATATTTTCTTATTATTGGTGTAAAGGTAGAAATATGTTAACTTTGCGAAATCTGAATTTTAAAATATAATTAATGAGTTACGAAATAAAAGAAGAAAATAATTTTAGATACATAGAGACCGGGGGAGATGGAGAAACCTTATTACTACTTCACGGTTTGTTTGGAGCGCTTAGTAATTTTCAAGGAATCATCAATCATTTTCGGAAAACCTATAATGTAGTTGTTCCGATGTTACCAATTTTTGAAATGCCGATTCGAAAAGTTTCGGTATCTGGTTTGGTGGATCATGTAGCTGAATTTGTAGAATACAAGAATTTCGAAAAAGTGCATGTTCTTGGAAATTCTTTGGGAGGGCATATTACTTTATTATATGCTTTAGGCAATGCAGATAAAGTTGACTCTCTAATTTTAACTGGTAGCTCTGGGCTTTTTGAAAATTCATTAGGTTCAACTTTCCCGAAGAGGGGAGATTACAATTTTATCAAGACTAAGACAGAGGCGACCTTCTACGATCCTACCGTTGCTACTAAGGAATTAATTGATGAAGTATACGACATTGTAAATGATCGTAATAAAGCAATTAGAATTGTTGCTACAGCGAAGACTGCTGTTCGTCATAACTTAAGTGATAAATTGCACCAGATCAAAGCACCTACCTTATTGATTTGGGGAAGACAAGATACAGTAACACCAGCTTTTGTTGGAGAGAAATTTAGCGAACTTATAGAAGGATCAAAATTAGTTTTTGTAGAAGAATGTGGTCATGCACCGATGATGGAAAAACCTCCGGTATTTAATGATATTCTAGAAACCTTCTTAAATGAATTGGCGGCAAAGAAAACGGCTACGACAGAATAAAAGATTTAGCACTAAATAAAAAAGCGGCCTGGAAGAATTTCCAGACCGCTTTTTTATTGCATTTTTTAAAGGTATCATCAATCTGTGCCGGATGATTTCTTAGCTGCTTTTTCCTTTGCTCGTTTATCTCTTTGCATCGGATTCTCTCTACCGCCTCTTGATCTACTTTTAAACATTTCAAATTGATTCATTTGCTGCTCTCTAGGGAAGTAGTTATTTTCTGTGTCTGTATCCGCTGTTTCCAGGAATGGATCCAATACAATACGCTTAACTTCTTTCTTAGTAATGAATACTTTTTTGATTTCTTTGTGTTCAATTTTCCAGATCTCAGCAGGAATTCGCTGAATTTCTGATGTACCATCTACAAATTCCAATTCTAAGATCAAAGGCATTGTTAGTCCACCAAGGTTTTCAAAAGTAACTTCGTAGTAGTTTTTCCCAGCCTCGAGCATTTTCTTTTCGTCCTCAGATAGAGAAGAAATATATTTATCATAATCCTCTTTGTCTAGAATGTTTGGTTCATACTTATTTCTATTATTGTAGAAATCTCGAATAGAGTTATCCATTTCATCGTAGGTCTTTTTGATCTCTTTTTTATTTCGGATACTGCTAATATTTTTCGGAGCTTTTTCAGCATTTTCTTTTTCCATAGCCATTTCAACCAGAGGGTCTTTTGAATCCATCTGAAACCATTTAACTTCTTTTAAAGCTAAATCGCAATGATCGTTAGTATAAAACCAGCCTCTCCAAAACCAATCAAGATCAACACCTGAAGCATCTTCCATTGTTCTGAATAAATCAGCAGGGGAAGGGTGTTTGAACATCCAACGATTAGAATACTCTTTGAACGCATGATCAAAAAGCTCACGGCCCATAACTGTTTCTCTAAGTATATTTAAACCAGTAGCAGGTTTGCTATAAGCATTAGGACCAAACTGGTGGATAGATTCTGAGTTCGTCATAATAGGAGAGATACGAGATTTATCTCCACCCATATATCTAGTAATCTTTTGAGCTTCACCACTTCTAGATGGATAATCCCTTTCCCATTGTTGCTCTGTAAGGTATTGCATAAAGGTAGTTAGTCCTTCATCCATCCAAGTCCATTGACGTTCGTCAGAGTTGACAATCATTGGAAAATAGTTGTGTCCAACTTCGTGGATGATGACACTAATCAATCCATATTTTGTTCGCTCGGCATAAGTGCCATCTTCATTTGGTCGTCCACCATTGAAACAGATCATAGGGTATTCCATTCCAATTCGATTGGTGTGGATTGACCAGGCAACAGGGTAAGGATAATCGAATGTATAATGAGAGAACCATTTTAAGGTATGTGCTACTGCTTTGGTAGAGTATTTTTCCCATAAAGGATTACCTTCTTTTGGGTACATGGACATAGCCATGACTACACTTCCGTCGCTTTGCTTTACAGCCATAGCGTCCCATATAAACTTTCGAGAAGAAGCAAAAGCGAAGTCTCTTACATTCTTTGCTTTGAAAGACCAGGTCTTTTTCTTCTTTGATTTGGTCTTTTCGTTTTCTTCGGCTTCTTCCTGAGTTACAATAAAAACTGGTTGTTCAAAAGCTTTATTAGCTTCAGCCAATCTTTTTATTTCTTTTTTAGATAAAACATCTTTATCGTTTTGGAGCGTACCTGTAGCTGAAACATAATGATCTGCAGGAACGGTGATGTCCACTTCATAATCTCCAAAAACTAAAGCAAATTCTCCTCTGCCTAAAAATTGTTTGTTTTGCCAGCCTTCTACATCGTTATAAACGCACATTCGAGGAAAGTACTGAGCGATAGTATAAAGGTAGTTGTCTTCATCTTCAAAGTATTCTAGGCCAGAACGGCCACCAATCTTCATTCGATCATTGATGTTGTACCACCATTTTATATCAAAAGAAAAACTTTCTCCTGTTTTTAAAGCTTTAGGTAGATCTATCCTCATCATTGTTTTATTGATGGTATGTGATAAGGCTTTACCATTTGCATCCTTTACATGGTCTATTTTAAAACCACCATCAAAGGTATTCGAGAAACGTTTCAGTTGACCTGTACTCATTCTATCGTCTAATTCATTGGTCTTGATCTTATAAGTGTCAGAATCTTTTGCTCGCATGTTTTGATCTAACTGTAACCATAGATAGCGTAAAGCGTCTGGAGAATTATTAAAGTAAGTTACAGTCTCTTCACCAAGTATTTTTTGATTGTCATCATCTAAAGTGATCTTCATTTTATAGTCTGCTTTTTGTTGCCAATACATGTGTCCAGGAGCACCAGAAGCAGTTCTATATACATTAGGGGTAGGGAGTTCTTCTTTTAGCTGTTTAAACTTGTTGGTGTTTGTATTTACTTGTGCTTGAAGCCCAGTAAATAAAAACATCGCTAAAAGGAGCAGTGTGTAGGGTTTTCGATTCATTGTCATCTTTTTCAAAAGTTTTTAATTATTCGCGTCAAATATAATGATATAAAAGCTTGTTATTTGTTATTTGATAGACCTTAACCTTTGTTTTTAGTATTGTTTCACGTGGAACATGATTGTAAGGGGATAAAAGCATAAGATGTTCCACGTGAAACAATAGAGATGATAAAAGACTGTTTTGTTCCACGTGAAACATATTAATAAAACAACTTAAAAGGACTCGTGATTATGAAAATGTTTTAAGAAGTAATGAAGATATAAATAAACTAGAAAAGGATTGTTTCACGTGAAACAATCCTTTTCTATATAAAACAATGATTTTAAAGCTATTTTAGTAATGTGCTAAAAGCCAATCTTTAAAAGGAGTATAGTCTTTATTTAAAAAAGTAGCTTCTTTTTCTTTATCTGCTAAGCAAGCTAAACGTTCAGGGATATTTATAGGAGTATTTAAAACAGGTTCGACCACATCAATAAACTTAGAAGGGTGGGCCGTTTCTAATATAATGCCCAAGGTGTCTGGATGCTCTTTTAAATAATCTTTGTAAGCAAGGTAAGCAACAGCTCCATGAGGGTCTATTATATAAGCATAACGATCGTAAACTTCTTTAATAGCTATTCTGGTTTGTTCATCATTATAACTAAAGCCAGAGATGTCATTCTTTATAATGTTCCACGTGGAACCATAAAGATCAGCCATGCGGGCGAAATTAGAAGGACTTCCAACGTCCATAGCATTCGAAATAGTCGCTACAGAAGGTTTAGGTAGGTAATTACCAGTATTTAAATAGTGGGGGACAATATCATTAAGGTTGGTTGCAGCGATAAAATGATGAATAGGGAGACCAATGCGTTTAGCTAATAGACCAGCAGTTATATTTCCGAAATTGCCGCTAGGAACAGTGAAAACTATGTTTTTTGAGGAATTTACTTGTTTGAAAGCTTCAAAATAATAAAAAGACTGAGGAATCAATCGAGCGATATTAATGGAGTTAGCAGAACTTAATCGAATAGATTGATTTAAATCCTGATCTAAGAAAGCTTTTTTAACCAAAGCTTGGCAATCATCGAATGTACCATCAATTTCTAAGGCTGAAATATTATTACCAAGAGTAGTCAATTGTTTTTCCTGAAGATCACTGACTTTTCCACTAGGGTAGAGGATCACTACTTTTATGCCAGGAGTATTATAAAAACCAGCAGCAACAGCACCTCCCGTATCTCCTGAAGTGGCCACAAGAATAACGAGCTCTTTGTCTTCGTCTTTATTAAAATGACTCATCGTTTGAGCCATAAACCGTGCTCCAAAATCTTTGAATGCTAAAGAAGGACCATGAAAGAGTTCTAAAATATTAAAATGGTCATCTAGTTGAACGACAGGAGCGGGAAAGTTGACGGCTTCGGAAATTATATTTTCTAGGGCTGATAAAGGAATACTGTCCTGTATTAAGTGCTTTGCGACTTCTAAAGCTATCTCAGGGAAAGAATATTTAGATAAATTGGTAATAAAATCCGTTGACATAGGAGTAAGGGAAGATGGCATAAACAAACCATTATCCGCAGGTAATCCTTTCATTACAGCTTCTTTTAAAGAAACAAAAGAAGAGGGATTGTTTGTACTATATAATTTCATTTTCTAATAGTTGACGATAATAGGATAGGGGGAACAATTAACAAATAATGGCACCTTCTTGATTGATCGGAGAAATAAAAAGCTGATTTTCAATTTTAGCATCTGTGAAAATACGTTCCATTTCTTTGCCCACATTTTCTGCAATCAAACTATTAGCACTCAAAGCAAAAATTGAAGGCCCAGCACCAGATATACTACAACCTAAAGCTCCGGCAGCAAGTACTGCGTTTTTTACTTCATCAAAATGAGGAATTAACTTAGATCGCTGAGGTTCAATAATCACATCTTGAAGAGAACGGCCAATCAATTCTATATTGGAATTATACATACCTATAATTAAACCAGCAAGATTTCCGCTTTGCTGGATAGATTGTTTTAAGCTCACCTGATCGGATAATACATCTCTAGAGTCCTTGGTCAGTATTTTTATGTGAGGATAGATAACGGTCGCATATAAACCTTTGGGAACAGGAAGCCGATGAACATCAAGACTTTGGTTGTCTCTGATCAAAATCATTCCGCCGAGTAGCGATGGTGCCACATTATCCGCATGATAAGCACCATCCGCAATTTGTTCACCCAAGACAGCAAAAGGTAGTAGCTCCCTTTTGGTCAAAGGTCGTTGTAAAAGCTCATTCACTGCTACCACTGCAGCAACGGCTGAAGCTGCACTAGAACCAAGCCCGCTGCCAAAAGGCATTTTTTTATTAATCTCTAGTTCAATTCCTCGACCTGTTTCACCTAGATGTTCTATCAATTTTAAGGCTGCAAAACCAGCGGTATTTTTTTCTACTTCATAAGGTAGTTTTCCTTTAGCTCCAGTAATCTTAGATATTTTTAATCCTGGGGTATTGGAAAAACGAGCAATGATTTCATCTCCTGGTTTGTCTAAAGCAAAGCCTAATATGTCGAATCCTACGGCTACATTGGCTACGGAAGCTGGTGCAAAAGCTTTATATCCTGCGTTCATATTGTTTTAAGTAATTGATTGTCAGTTGTTTATGTGTTTTTAGGTCAAGTGGTTTCCAATGGAAATAAGTTCTGCGAAAACTCCCGCAGCAGTAACCTCTGCTCCAGCTCCAGGGCCACGAATCACCAAAGGCCTTTCTTTGTATCTTTCTGTTGTGAATATAATCATATTATCACTGCCGCTTAAGCCGTAAAATGGATGTGCTTCATCGACAGCTTCAAGACCTATCGATGCTTTTCCATTTTCTAACTTTGCAATCATTCTAAGTACTTGATTGTTTGATTCCGCGTTTGCTCTGATTTTTTCAAAATCATCATCTGCACCTTTCAAAGCTTCGAAAAGCTGATCTACGCTTTCTGCATCTTGACAGGCTTGAGGAAGAATATTTTCAATATCCACATCTTCTGCTTCTAAAGCATAGCCAGATTCTCTTGCGAGGATGATTAATTTTCTTCTTACATCAATTCCATTTAAATCAATTCGTGGATCAGGTTCTGTAAAACCAAGGGTTTTGGCTTCTCCAACAATATCACTGAATTTTACTCCTTTTTTAAATGAGTTGAAAATAAAAGAAAGAGAACCAGATAGTACGCCTTCTATTTTTATAATTTGATCACCACTGTTGATAAGGTCGTTCAAAGTCGTAATCACAGGAAGGCCTGCTCCAACATTGGTTTCGTACATAAATTGTACTCCTCGTTTTTTCGCAATCGTTTTCAAACGTTGATATTGGAGGTAAGAAGAAGAAGTTGCAATTTTATTTGGAGTAGAAATAGAAATACTTGCATCAAGAATAGACTCATAATAATTTGCAATGGTAGTATCCGCTGTGTTATCTATAAAAATCGTATTTGATAAATTTAGTTCTTTCATCTTTTTAATAAACTCGGGTAGTTCTGATTTTAAATCACTAGAAAGTAATGTGTCTTTCCAGTTATCCATATCAATACCTTCTTCATCAAAAATCATTTGTTTACTGTTTGCAAGTCCAACAACTTTGATTTCAAGTGAACGATGTTCTTTTAGATGAGCACTTTGTTGCTTTATTTGCTTGATCAAAGTACTTCCAATCAAACCAACACCAACCATGAAAAGATGTAACTCTTTAGTATCAGAAAGGAAGAAAGCTTCATGAAGAGAATTCAATGCTTTGCTTTCATCATGACGATTGATTACAACGGAGACATTCAATTCAGAAGATCCTTGAGCAATGGCAATACAGTTTATTCCGTTCTTTCCAAGTGCCTGAAAAAGCCTTGCAGCAATACCTGGTTGGTACCGCATATTTTCTCCGATGATTGCAACTACAGCAAGATCGTCTTCGAGTTTTATTGGGTCTACCAAACCAGATGAAAATTCTTTTTCAAATTCAGTTTCGACTCTTCGTTTTGCTTTTTTAGCCAATTTAGGTTGCACTGCAAAACTGATCGAATGTTCGGAAGAGCCCTGAGTAATTAAAATAATATTGATGCCAGCTTGAGCCAGGGAATTAAATAATCTCGCAGCAATACCAGGAACACCAAACATACCACCACCTTGTAAAGTCAACAAAGCGATATTACTAATAGAAGAAATTCCTTTTACTGGATGGCCATTTAGATCGGATTTATCTGATATAAAAGTACCGGTTAATTCTGGTTTAAAAGTGTTTTTAATATAGAGTGGAATCCTCTTTTTTAAAGCTGGTTGAAGGGTCGGTGGATAGATGACTTTTGCACCAAAATGCGACATCTCCATTGCTTCACCATAAGTCATACTTTTTATGGGAAAAGCTTTAGAAACTTTCCTTGGATCAGCAGTCAAAACACCGTCAACATCGGTCCATATTTCTATACACTCCGCATCTAGTCCCGCAGCGATTATTGAAGCCGTGTAATCAGAACCTCCTCGACCAAGAGTTGTTGTTAAACCACCTTTAGAAGAAGAAATAAAACCGGTAACTATTTGAATTTCAGGGTTTTCTAAAAAATGTTTTTTTACAGTTTCGAAAGTCAGATCGAAATTTACTAAAGCAGAACCAAAGCCTTTATCAGTTTTTATGATTCTACGTGCATCAAGAAAACTAGCATTAATTCCCCGTTGACGAAGTGCTTTTGCTATGATGTATGCGGAGTTTCTTTCGCCAAAACTTAGGACATAGTCCATAGTACGAGAAGACGCTTCGCGAACTAGAAAAATACCGTGTAATAAGTTTTTTAAAACGGTTTGATTTTCTAATAAATCAGGAAGTGTATCTGTTTCAAAATTATCGTTTAATAATTTTTTTGCAGAACCATTATGACGTTCACAGAATGCTTCGAAAATTTGTAGATAAGCTTCGTCGCCATCAGCTGCGAGTGTTGCCATCTCGATTAGAGAATCAGTGACTCCTCCAAATGCGGAAAAGACGACGGCAAATTTTTCACCTTTAGAATAGTAAGATTTTAGAATCTCTATAATGCCTTCTATTCTTTCGGGTTTGGCTACGGACGAACCTCCGAATTTTAGAACCTTCATGATAAATAATTTGGAATTAGAAATTTGGAATTAAAAAAAATGATTTACTCATTTTTAATTCCTTTTTTAAATTGGTTATAGATTTGGTTAGTTCTTTTCTTGAATTTAGGACAGTAGATTATTTCAAGAATTTAAGAGACGAAGATATGTATTTTCTTTTTCAGTCATTAGCTTTTTCTCTTCTGAAGTTTTGTCGGAAAGACCCATAAGGTGTAAAACTCCATGAATAATTACACGGTGAAGTTCCTGTTCAAAGGAAACTTCAAAAGATTTTGCATTTTCTCTAATTCTTTCGATGCTGATAAAAACATCTCCTTCGACATGAGTTTCACTATATGGAAATGTAATGACATCTGTAAAGGTGTCATGGTTTAAATATTCAACATTGATTTTATGAAGATAAGCATCAGAACAAAATATGAAATTTAGGTTTCCTAACTGGTGTCCTTCTTCTTGAATAGCAGATTTAATCCAAGAACAGGATTGCTCCTCGTTTTCAAGAGATAGTTCTAAATCTTCTGAATGGAAATTGATTGTTTCTTCCTTTTTTATGGGAAGATCGTTGAAAGAGGTCATCAGTTTTTTAATGTATTGTGTATTTAGATATTAAATCTAATTTCGACAGTGCTCCCATTTTCTGAAAAAAGAACATCATCTGATAACTGTCGCATCAAAAATACACCACGACCACCGATTTTTAATAAATTTTCTGGAGCAGTTGGATCTGGTAAGCCATCAAAGTTAAATCCTCCTCCTTCATCAGAAATTTGAAAAGCAATTAGATCCTTGTCTTTTTTGAGTTTTACAAAAACTCTTTTAGAGCTGTCATTATGATTTCCATGAGTGATTGCATTAGTAACTGCTTCAGTCAGGCTGATCAGAATGTTGCCATAAACATCAGGACTAATGTGATATTTATCGACAAGACTTTCAACGAAAGTCTCAACGCTTGCTATATTTTTAGGATCTGAAATTAAAGTAAGCATATGATTAGTACTACTCATCTTTACACGAAAATTAAAAAATTCAGTATCACTCATGCTCCAAAACATAGAAAATGACTAAGTAGTTTCTATTGATGGTGGAGAACAATTGTGTGATTATATACGTGTATAAATATTTTTTGTTCTAAGAACCTCATCAAAATTTGTTAAGATCCTATTAAAATAAATTAACTTTTCTTGAGCGATTTGAAATATTCCTCCACAAGATACTTATAATAAGGCTTTAATGCTGGAGAAACTTGTTTGTACATTTCAATCTCTGCTTCCCGTTTTTTGATGTATTCTTCAAGAGAAGGAGGCATTTTTCTTTCTTTTTGACTCGCAACCTCTGCTTTTCGCTTATTATCGTATTCTTTTTGGCGTTCCGCTTTTTCGGCTTGCAATAATCTCGTCTCAATATCTTGCTGTCGCTTAAGCATTTCGTTGGTTAACTGTTTATTTACTAAATCAGTTTCCACCTTATTCATCGAATCGATAATATCTTGTAATTCTTGAGCACCTTTACCCTCTCCTCTTTGTTGTTTTCCTCTTTGCAATTCTCGAAGTGCTTTTCGAAGTGCCGCTTGTCTTTTGGCAGCCTGAGCAAAATCTTTACTACTAGCACCTTTTCCTTCTTCCATTGCTTTTTTCATTCCCTTCATTTGCTCATTCAAACCCTTCTGTCCTTCTGATATTTTATCGGAAGGTTTTCCGCCTGGACTCCCCTGCCCTCCTGGCTTATTACACATTTGACTGCCCGACATCATGCTGGACATTTGCTGTTGCATTTGTTCCATCACTTCATTGAGCATCAGTGCTAAGTCATTGACATTTTTCATGGTCTGTTGTTGGTTGACCGTTGCCTGGTTTTTATTTCTGACATTGTGCTCTTCCAGGTTTTTTAAACCGTCTTTCATATTCACTTTGACATCTGTAACTTTCTCTGTGATGAAAGATTCTATCTGAACTACTCGCTTACTTAATTCTTGTAAGCTATCTTCTATTAATTTAAAATCGTCTTTTAATTTGTATTGATTTTGAACAAGATCAACATATCGAGGAGTGTTGACATTTGCTTTTGCAATATCATCCATCAAGCCTTCTTGATCGAAAGAAAGACCAATTAAATTTTCCATAAGTTGACGAAGAGACTCCATATCTTCCTCCATCTGTTCCATCTGTTGCGACTGCATTTGCATTTGCATAGAGCTCGCCATTTTCTTCATTTTTTCAGCAGCTTTCTTTTGTGACTCTGAAGCTTTTTGGTTTTTATTTTCTTCCATCTTCTGCTGACTATCTTCCATATCTTTTTCGATATCTTCCATCTCCTCTTTCGTCTCGTCGCCTAAATCTTTTGGACGTTCAAGTTCTTCGTTTTTCTTTTCAAGTTCCTCTTGCTTCTCTTGAACTTTTTCAAATTCTTTATTCAGTTCTTCTTGTTTCTTTTCTAATTCTTCTTGCTTTTGTTTTTCTTCAGCAGTTTGTTGATCTTCTGGTTTGTCTTCTTGCTTTTCAGTTTCTTTTGCTAACTCCTCTTGTTCTTTTGCAAGTTCTTCTAACTTGTCCATCTGATCCTGCATATCTTTTTCTACTTCTAATTGCTTTAGCAATTCAAGCATTCTATCTAATTCCATTTCCAACTCCTCATCATTCATCTCCATGTCCTCCATCATTTCGAGGGCATTGTCTTTATTCAATTCTTGCATAAGTTCTTCAATCTGCTCCATGAGTTCCTTCATCTCATCACTCATCAAATCGTCCATAAGTTCCTGAACTTTCTCTTGTTTTTCTTGAAGTTCTTCGTTTGGTTGGCTGAACTCATCCTGGTTTTTCATGTTCTCGTCAAAGTTCTTTTTAGCCTCTTCTATCTTCTTTTCCAGCTCTTGTTGGCGTTCCATGAGTTTTTCCAGCTCTTTACGCGACTGCCAATCCATTTCTTTTTCTTGTAATAATTTCTCACGAAGCTTTTTAAAATCTTCTTGAATCTTTTTTGATTCTTCGATAGATTCTTTTAAATCTTTTTTGATCTTATCATTGTTTTCATCCTCCATGTCTTCGAACTCTTCTACCGTAGGCTTTTTAAAAGTCATGATATTGGTTCGAGCAAATTTATTTCCATTGACTGCATCATTATCATAAACTTCAAAGTAGTAAGTAAGCTCATCACCAGGTTTTAATTCGATGTCTCGGATGTCCCAAGTGTAATCGTAATTGATTTGAGTACCAGCTGGCTTTTGCATTTTGATAGTATTCAAAATTCCTTGACTTCCATTTTGTGATTGTAATCTGTAGTTGAAAGAAAGGCTACGCATACCGTAATCGTCGGAAGCTTGTCCGACAAAGAATTGTAATTTTGCATCAGTGCTATCAACAAATTTTTCAACAGAAATAGTAGGGTGTAAATCAGGAATGACGGTAATTGAATAACCGACAGAATCCGCATTTGGAAGATTTTCATTTGAGACTAAAATCTTATAACCTTCGTCTCGAAGTGCTTTCTTTTTGTAAGTAAATAACTCGTCATCAAAACGATCTGTTGAAATTACTTCTTCGTTT
>CAKZTD010000045.1 GCA_937921595.1 uncultured Saprospiraceae bacterium | reverse complement strand
TGGTCTTCAAAAAGTATTATCATTAGCTCAGATTGGATTCAAATCAGCCGAAGCAATTGCCAATGCTACTGCAGCTGCAGCTGGTGTTCCTTTTCCTGGTAACCTCGTGGCGATTGCCTCAGCAGTAGGAACAGTACTTTCAAATATTGGCCAAGCAAGAAGAATTTTCGATAGTGCTCCTTCAGTACCACAAAGAAAAAAAGGAGGATACACCGACGTCATAGGAGCCGACGACGGCATCAGATACAAAGCCAAGTACATCGGCCAACCACTTACCGGAATGCTGTCTCATAATGGTCCAGTACTTACCGGCTCTGGCATCCTAGCCAACGAAGTCGGACAGGAATATTTTGTAAGTAATAAAGATCTATCCAATCCAGCCGTGGCCAACTACGTCCGGATGATTGACAACATCAGCAATCGACGTACCCAAATGATGGAAGGAGGAGCAGCGACCAATGGCCAAAGAACAGAATTATCTACAGCTGCAACACCTGGACCCGATCCAGTCATAATCGAACTCAGCAATCAATTGTCAAGATTTAATGATCTCATTGAATCCGGGATCTTCGCTCGCATCGATGACGACACCATCATCGAATTGCAAAACAAATCGAATCAATTAAATGAAGCTGCTGGATTATAGATTTTTAATCTTAGAGAATGTCATTGGTCTAATCTTCGTATTGATACGCTTGCGATGACGATATTTCATCGTTTGTTTAATGTCTTTGTGGCCAGCCTGATCAAATGCAGTCATCAGACCAATCTCATCAATGATATCCGTAATTCCAGTATCTTTCCAGGAATAGTAGTGAAGACCTTTAATGTTTTCCAATTGCCCATTATTTTGAAAATGCTTCAATACTTTCTCATGCCGACGATACAAAGCATTTTTGCCAACTTGTATATGAGGATGCGGTTTACACTTTTCACCAAAAATATAATACTCCTGATTATACTTTGTCCAAAACTCCTCTTTAAAAAATCGTTGAAACTCCTCAGGGATAGTTGCAATACGTTCCGTCTCCATCTTCGTTTTCTTTCGTTCCAGGATCACGATCATCTGCTCAAGATCAAAATCATGAAATCTCAACCTTCGGATCTCTGATGGACGAATCAAGCAAGCATACTGCAGAATAATAGAATAAAACAAAACTCGATCATTCTTATAAACATACTTCATCATCAATCGAGCTTCATCCTCCTGAAAGTTCCTTCGGATCTTCTCCTCACTTTTATAAGGTTTAATTCCTGCAAAAGGATTATCCAGCATATAGCCACGATCCTTGATTGGATTAAGCAAAGCCCTCAGGTGAATGATAATATTATTCAAAGTGTTATTTCTCACCTTCCGTTCCAGCTTATAATAATCGAGATATTCAAAAGCAATCACTTTCGAAATATCATTAATCGCAAAATTGTGGTACTTCTTATTCTTGAGAAACTCTTTAAACCTCCGGATATGAGAAAGATTGGTTCGATTAGAAGAAGTCTTGACATCACTATGCTTTAATTGTAACGCAATATCCAGCGCTTCGAATGCATTCGTACTCAGTTTGGTATTCTCGACCACTTTGGTCGCCTCTTGCCTTATTTGAGTAAAAACTTTATGCTCTTCAAAATCATCAATACAATGCCCAGCTTTAAGCCAATGCTTGATTTTCGCACATAAATCCTCTCCTCGCTCTTTGCGATCAGGTAAATTATGAATACGATTTAGATTGAAAGTCTTTCGAAAACGAGTGTAAACGCCATTTTTGTCTTCTAAATAGGACATAGCATTAAACTCTATGTAAGTGCGGTAACCATTCTTTAAAGTAGGATAAGTGTAGGAAGGACAAAATTTTTTTTTCATTTCGAGGTAAATCTTTTGCCACAGGACTGTGCCAGAACTGTGACAAAAGATTCTCGAAACGTTCGATAAAACGTTGATATACAGACACTTAGGAGTGTCATTTCGGAAGAAGAGGGATTCGAACCCCCGGTACCCGTTAAGGCACGCTGGTTTTCAAGACCAGTGCATTAAACCAGCTCTGCCATTCTTCCTGGTTTATTGAATCCTGATGGATTGTTACGAAATTTGGAATATAAATTATCTCATTCGATAAATACTAATGAACTATATTCCTTTCGCGGTGCAAATGTATATCTCTTTTTCCAAAAAGTAAACCCTTTTGGGAAAAAAATTACTAACATTTTTAATCTTGTCCTTTTTCTCTTTGGAATTCATAGAATAGACCTTAACTTTCCAAGATTATTCACTAACCTTTTTTAATATGAAATTGCCTCTAAAAATCCTTTGTTCTTTCTTTATAATCTCTTTTTTTTCGAGCCAAAACCTTGATGCTCAAGTAGCTATCGAAGGTATGGAAAAAGAAGACATCATTGTTGATCAAAAAGTAATGATGCCGATGAGAGATGGCGTGCGATTGTGTTCAGATATTTATCGCCCAAAAACAAAAAAGAAGGTTCCAGTAGTTTTTGTGAAAACTCCGTACAATTTTAATTCATGGAGAGATGGAGAAGAGTCAAAAAGAGTCCATGATGCAGCGAAAGAGTATATTGATAAAGGTTATGCCTACGTCGTTCAAAACGAAAGAGGTCGTTATTTTTCAGAAGGAGAATGGGATATTCTTGGTCCTCCGATGACCGATGCCTATGATGCATTCACTTGGTTAGCGGAACAAGATTGGTGTAATGGTAAGATAGCAACGATTGGTTGTTCTTCCACAGCAGAGTGGCAAATGGCTTTCGCTGCTTTGGATCATCCAAATCATGCTGCGATGATTCCTGCTGGTTATGGAGCAGGAGTTGGGAAAGTAGGACCTTTTCAAGAACAAGGAAATTGGTATAGAGGTGGGGCAGGGCAGATGCTATTCACTGCTTGGTTGTATAGTGTACAAAATGATGAAATTCGGCCGACCTTTCCAAAAGATGCAACCCAAGATCAATTACTCAGAGCATCTAGGTATTTTGATTTAGCTCCGGAACGTCCGAAAGTAGAATGGTCAGAAGGCTTAAAGCATTTGCCACTTCAGGATATCATTACACATCAAGATGGGCCAGTTGGTATCTATGAAGAAATGATTACTCGAAAGCCTAATTCTCCTAAATGGTATGAAGGCGGTTTATATCATGAGGATATGCCTTTTGGTGTTCCAAGTCTTTGGGTGACTACTTGGTTTGATGTGTCCATTGGGCCAAATCTTGCCTTGTTCAATCATGTTCGAAAAAATGGAAAAGATAAAGAGGTCAGAGACAATCAGTATTTGATCATTTCACCGACCTTGCATTGTCGTTACAAAAGAGCTACTGAAAATACCATGATTGGTGATCTCAATGTCGGAGATGCTCGTCTGGATTATGATTCGATCAATTACGAATGGTTTAACTACTGGTTAAAAGGAAATGATAATGGCTTTTTAAAAGAATTTCCGAGAGTTCATTATTATACAATGGGTGCCAACAAGTGGCAAACTTCGGAGAACTGGCCGCCAGAAGATACTAAAATGGAAACGTTCTATTTAAATAGTAATGGCCGAGCTAACAGTCTTTTCGGTGATGGTACTTTAAGTAAAACTCGAGCTTCTAAAAATAGTGAAGCAGACCGATTTACTTATGATCCTTTTAACCCCGTTCCTTCTCATGGTGGAAATGTTTGTTGTACTGGAAATGCGGTCAAAGGTGGTTCATTCGATCAAAGCCAAATGGAAACCCGAAATGACATCCTGGTTTATACAACAGAGACTTTGAGTGAAGGAGTAGAGGTAAGTGGGTTTATTGAATCGACACTTTATGTTGGATCGGATGCAAAGGATACTGATTTTACATTAAAACTAATTGATGTTCACCCAGATGGAAAGGCTTATAATTTGGATGAAACGATTTTAAGAGCAAGATATCGGGAAGGTTTTGATAAAGAAGTATTCATGAAAGACGGTGAGGTTTATAAGTTGGAAATGAGTCCTTTATCTACGAGTAATTATTTTAAAAAAGGACATAAAATTCGGATTGAAATCTCTAGCAGTAACTTTCCGCGTTTCGATAGAAACTTGAATACTGGCGGAAATAATTATGATGAAACAGAAGGAGTAACAGCGCATAATATTATGTATCATTCTGAAAAATATCCTTCTCAGGTTCGCTTACCTATTCGGTAGTTGCCTGAGGTTGAGGTAAAATAAATTAAACTACTATACACTTTGTAATGGCAAAATAGAAATGAGCGAATTTATAAAATGAGTGAATACCCTTCAAAATGTAAAAGGAACAGCCCTGGACTAAGAGTCCCCGCTAATATTCATTCATTCACTCATTTCCTCATTCAGATAAGAGGGCTTGATAAAGCGCTAGAAATCAAATCTTCATCAAAATAAGGTACAGCAAATAAAAATAAACCAGTGCCAATGAATCCAGAACACTTAGATAAGATTCCACTGATCTACTACAATCTTTTTATTCGATACTTTGTCGTAGCGGGAATTAGTTTTCTAATATTCTATTTGGTATTTAGAAAAAGGCTTGAATGGAAAAAGATCCAGCAAAAGTATCCTAATGGGAAAGACTATGCTAGGGAATTTTTCTATTCTTTCATTTCGATTGGTATATTTTCGATCGTGGGATGGCTGGTGATTGTTGGACCATTACGGCCATATAATTTTCTGTTTTCAGAACTTGCTTCCATGCCTTGGTGGTATTATGTCATCACCCTGCCGCTGATGTTTGTTGTGCATGATACTTACTTCTATTGGATTCATCGGCTGATGCATCATCCTAAACTTTTTAAAACATTCCATCTCCTGCATCACAAATCCACCAATCCATCTCCTTGGGCAGCTTACGCTTTCTACCCAACAGAAGCAATTCTCGAAGCAGGGATTTTAGTCTTAATTACTTTTCTCATTCCGACCCATCTTTTGTTTATTGCCATCTTCTTTTTGATATCTATTGTCTATAATGTTTATGGGCATTTAGGATTTGAAATATACCCAAAAGGAACCAATAAGCATTGGCTAGGGAAGTGGTTGAATACTTCTATCAACCACAACATGCACCATAAATACTTTGATGGAAATTATGGACTATACTTTACTTTCTGGGATAGAATAATGGGGACTACACATCAGGATTATGATGCGACCTACGAAGAAGTGATGACAAGGAAGAAAGAGCTAAGCACATAATTACATGACTATATAACTAGATCATTATATAGTCATTTGCCCTAATGCCTAATCAATTTTCTTTGCACCTTTTTTTGACCGTCATCAATCGTTACAATATAAGCACCTGAACCCAAATCACTAAAATCAATCTGTGTTATATTAGCTCCTTGAATGGCATCAAGTTGAATTACTTTAATGAGTGCTCCAACGCTATTCGATACTTCTAATCTCAATGGACCTGCCTTAGGCGAGTTAAATCGAACTGAAGCATAAGACCAAACAGGTACTGGATAAATAGTTGTGATTTCAAAGTTTGCTTCAGTTCTTTCTACAACGGATACATCCGAATAAGAGACGCTACCATCAAAATCAATAGAGGCTAGACGATAGTAACTAAGATCTAGTGGGTCTCTATCTGAAATACTATAATTTCTGGTTTCGGTAGTATTACCAGCAGACAAAATTCGATCGATTTCTCTAAAGTTATCCGTTGAATTTTCAGACCTCTCAACTACCTGAGCAAAATTATCTTTTTCTCCTTGTGTAGTCCAATAGATTAGATTTTCATCGCCATTTACTTTGGCATTAAAAGATGTAAGGTTAATGGGTAATATGGTACTAAAACCATTTTGATCAACATAGCCAATTTCAGTTGTACAATCACCGCCACCTCCAGGACTGGTATACCCAATGATTGTTACTGTAAAAACAGTATTACAATCTAAATTTAGAGCATCGAATTCTTCCGATATATCTGATAAGCTAAAAAGCCCTGCAGGAATAGCACCTCCAGGAGCATAAGTGTACATCTGAGTTGCATCATTTATTCCATCCTCATCAGTATCATAATCAATTTGAAATTGAATACGTTTTGGGCTTGGTGAGCTAGGAACAGTTATAGCTAATCTTACCTCAAGATTACAATTTCCACTTGGTAAAGCAGTGTCTTCAATAGAAATGCCATCAGGTGTATTGATGCATGCTTGTGCACTCATCTCGAGATTGAGGAACAAAGAAAATAAGAGTAGGAATAGAAAGGTTAAGTTGGGTTTCTTTACTTTTTGGTAAATCATACTAGGAACCTTTTAGCTGGTTTTGAAAATGAGAGGGGAGTCGAGTGGGAGGGAATCTACTTTTGTATAGTCTAATCTTGTGCCAAATGATTGATTCTAAGAGAATAGTGACATGATTTTAAATAAATATGATGATTTTTAAGTATTTTTTAACATGAATGACTATAAAACAGAGTTTTATACAAAAATATTTTTAGTATAAAAAATATTTAGTAATTCTATTTACCCTATTTATGGTATAATATGCTGTGTTTTATTAGCTATTTTTGTTATGTGATAAAGCTTTTCGCACATGCTTTTTTACACCGAATAGTTTTGAATAGAACATAATTTATTTGAGTCCCATGAATCGCTCAAAAACCGACAACATCGCAAAGCGAAACCTATTCGCTATTGTGTGTATTTTCTTAGTTTTTCTACTCTTTCCTTTTGTATCTAAAGGGAATACATTTTCATTTTTTAATAACTTTAATCTTTTGGATACTTGTCCGATTATTGGATCATTCGCTGATTTGGAAGATGTATGTACCGACGAAGTTTTCAGCATATCCGTGACTGATTTAGAATTCATGGATAGTCTATCTAATGAAGAAACAGATTACGGAATTGAATTCATCTATTTTTCAAACCATCCTACTGATCCATACTTAGGAGGAACTTCTTTAGGACTTGTAGATTTTGATGTTTTACAAAACGGAAATATTGCAACTTTATCAGGTCTTTCTTTTCCATCTCCAGGAACTTTTGAAATCTATGCTATTTTAAATCCAATACCACTAGATACACTTTGCAGACCTTTTGCTTTTGATACCTTAATTGTAAACTTTCCTCCATCTGCATTAATTAGTCTTGTTGATCCTTTTTGTCCGACGGATACCACAGGATCTATATCCTTGCAAGTGGGAGGGACTGGGCCATTTACTTTTGAATGGTTTTCAATTGACGGAACAGGCTTGGAAGATGGGCAAGAAGATCAAACTAATTTGTCTGGTGGGATATATCAAGTGACCATCACTGATGCTACTGCAGCTGCTTGTCAAAATGATTATACGGTTTTTTTAAATGACGAAGATACCACACCTCCTGAGATTGATTGTCCTGGAAATATTACCCACTATCTGGGAAGTGGTGAATGTGAAGTTGTGCTTAGTTTTGGTATAAACGTTTTTGATGAGTGTACCTTTTTTACTGGCGAACCAACGATAAATCAAATTGATAATACAGGATTGAGTTCAGGAAGTTTCTTTCCGATTGGCATTACAACTTTAGAATACGAAGCGACAGATGCTTCTGGAAATATAGCGAATTGCTCTTTTCAAATAGAAGTAATAGAAGAACAAAATCCAGACCTTAGTTTAACTTGCAATAATGGAGTCGGAATTGGATTAGATCAAAATTGTTTTGCAATTGTTGGAGCCGGAGATGTTTTGACTGGTGGACCTTATACTTGTTTCGATAATTATTTAGTTGAACTTTTTTACGACGAAGCAGAAGCAGAGGTTGTTCCGAGTAGTCCTGAAATTGGACCGGATGAAGTTGGTCTGACCATCTTTGTACGAGTAAGCAGTTTAGCCAATAATAATGTTTGCACCAGTTCAATTAATGTCCAGGATAATATTATTCCTGATCTTCAATGCAATTCCTATGAAGTGTTGTGTACAGATAATTATTTGCCAGGAGCCCCCGGAATCTCTTTCCCATTTTTAATGGACGTGGATATAACTCCAACCTCGGGCCTAGGGCCGTTTATTGTAACTGGATTCGATCCTTGTGGAGAAGTAAACCTTAGTTTTTCAGATACCGAAGAAGCTGGAGATTGTTTGACCGATGACTATATTCGAAAATTCATTAGAACCTGGATTGCCGAGGATGCCTCCGGTAATACCACTTCTTGTAATGACACTTTAACTGTACTTCGTGCTGCTTTAACGGAAGTGCAAATCCCAGAGAACAGAGACGATATTTCTGGACCAGCTTTATCTTGTTCTGAAGAATACGAACTAGATGCAAATGGAAATCCTGCTCCAAGTGTTACCGGTTTTCCAACTATAAATGGTGTAGAAATTATTGATGATGCCCTTTGCGAAATTGCAGCAGTTTATGATGATAATATTTCAGAAATTTGTGATGGAACACATAAAGTCATTCGAACTTGGACCGTTGTAAAATGGTGTCCGACAACTGAGTTTTTTAATGATATTCAAATCATAACCATTAAAGATGATCAAGGACCAATATTGTCTTGTCCTGAAGATGTCACGATAGGTACTAGTCAAAATAACTGTCTTGCTTCCGTAATATTACCGACTCCAAATTTAAGTGATCAATGTGCAGCATCGACTCCAACTTTAGAAATTGAAGCAAGTCAAGGTGTTTTGGATGATATGACTTTATATAATTTGCCTTTAGGAGAAACTCTGGTAACTTATACAGTAAGTGATGATTGTGAGAATCAAAGCCAATGTGATTTTATAATAACGATTGAAGATGATGTGGCACCCGTTTCAATATGCTCTACGATGCCAATTGTTGCCTTAAGTAATGCAGGCTTAACCTTGGTGAATGCTTCCGTTTTTGATGGAGACTCTTTTGATAATTGTAGCAATGTTACTTTTCTAGCTAGACGTTTAAATAATCCAGATTGTGAATCAGCTAATGAAACGGATTATGATGTTACTATTCCTTTCTATTGTTGTGATGTAAATAGTGATTTTGTTTTGGTGGATTTATTAATAACGGATGAAACGGGGAATTCAAATAGTTGTCAATTACAAGTTCAGGTGCAAGATAACATCAATCCTGTGATTACTTGTCCTACAAATATCGTTTTGGATTGTGGGGAAGATTTTACAAATCTAAACCTTACCGGTCAAGCTACCGCAACTGATAATTGTGAATTTTCCATTACCTATTCTGACCTTGGCGAATTGGATGAATGCAATGAAGGTTTGATTTTAAGATTATGGGAAGTTGTTGATTCAAGCGGTAATTCAATGTCTTGTATTCAAGAAATAGAAGTGATCAATAGTGAGCCTTTTTTAGAAAATGATATTACTTGGCCGCAAAATTATTCTACTAATAATTGTGTGACCAGCTTAGAACCTGAGGATTTACCTCTGCCATTTCAAATGCCTGATTATACGGATGGAGCATGTGATTTGATTAGCCAAGAACATGAAGATTTATACTTGCCAGTTCAAGATCCCGCTTGTATAACGATCCTTAGAACTTGGACGGTTTACAGTTGGTGTATCTACGATGCCAATGATCCAGAAAGCGATGGAATCTGGACACATACTCAGGTGATTGAAGTTGTCAATACTGAAGCACCGCAGATTCTAACTGATTGTTCGCCCTTGATTTTTTGTAGTGATGATGAAAATTGTATGCTAGGCTTTGCTCAATTTTCTTTAGAAGCTATTGATGATTGTACCGATAGTTTGGGATTAAATTATAGCTACCAAATTGATTTGTTTGTTGATGGTTCGATTGATCAAACAGGGGATAGTTTTGAGTGGAGTGGAGAAGTTCCATTAGGTAATCATAACATATTTTGGGAAGTAGAAGATGCTTGCGGAAATATTTCTTCTTGCGAACAATTGTTTACGATTTCAGATTGTCAGGCACCGACAGTTAATCTTTTAAATGGATTGGCCATTGAAATGGGAACGTCTACACAGATTGAACTTTCGGCGACGGTATGGGATAATCCGGCATCTCCAAGTAATGACAATTGCGGGATTAATCAATGGTTAATTTATTCACCGTCGCTAGGGCCTGGGCAAACGTCACCACCTGTTGAGGCGGATACCTCTTGGTTTTTTGATTGTGATGATATTGGTACTCAAAATGTAGACATATGGGTGGAAGATATTAATGGAAATTGGTCTTTTGTTTCTTCTTATGTTTTGATTCAGGATAATGATTTTCCTCCGGATTGTCCAGTTGTGGAGTTTATGACGATTAGCGGAATTTTGGAAACCGAAGAATTTGATTTGATTGAACATGTCATAATGGAGGTTCAAACCAATGCTCCTGGAATTCCTGATATGATTTACAGCGATTCCTTGGGAGCTTATGCTTATCCGGCTTTAATTCCTGGCGGAAATTATATGATCACTCCAGCATTCAATGAAACTCCTTTGAACGGTGTGTCTACTTATGATTTGGTTTTAATGAGTCAGCATGTTTTGGAAGTTGATACTTTGGAATCCCCTTATAAAATAATTGCCGCCGATATCAATAATTCAGGTACTGTGAGTACATTTGATATGGTCCAATTGCGGCGATTGATCTTATTTGTAGATACTGTTTTTCAAAATAATACAAGTTGGAGATTTGTAGATGCAGAATATGTTTTTCCAAATTTGCAAGATCCCTGGGAAGAAGATTTTCCAGAATATTTTGAAGCAATAGAAATTCAAGACAGTATGACTGCCGATTTTGTAGGAATAAAAATTGGTGATTTAAATGCAAGTGCAACAACCAATGGATTTCAAAATGATGATTCAGGAAATGAAAGCAGCAGTTTTTATTTTAAAACAAAAGACTTTGAATTTCAAATAGGGGAGGAGGTTGAAATTTCACTCACTTGCGATCAATTTAATGAGATCTTTGGTTTTCAATCTACGATCACTTTTGATCCAACTGTTTTAAGCTTTACAGAAATAGAGAACAAAGATTTAGAACAGCTAAATGCAGATTGTTTTGGCTTTTCATTTTTAGAAAAAGGAATCATCACCCTGTCCTGGTTTAATGGATTGGGTAGTAGTTTAAATCCTGAAGAGGAAATTTTTAGCATGAAATTTAAAGCAAAGCAAATCGGTAGATTAAGCGAGGTGTTTGATTTGAAATCTGATTTGATAAAGTCCGAAATATATAATCGCTCTTCAAACCAAACGCTTGGTTTACTATTTGAAAATCAAAATATGGTTTTCGATTATTAGAAAAATAGTTCAAGATCCGTTAAAAATTATAAACTGTTTGAACCTTCTTAATACTTGAAATCAACTCCGAAACTAAAGTAATCAATGATCTAAAAGTAAACTAAAAACTCAAAGGCGAGTTTTTAGAATTTAGGATTTTGAATTGATTTTTGCATTAAAAAAAAGTATACAGCCTTGGGGTTTTTGGTTCTTTTTGTGCAAAGTCTTTGATCTCGACTTTATGGAGGGGACAAAAAGAATCTACGATTAACTACTTAGCAATCACAACCTTAAAACTACTCCGCTCACCATTATTATAAACACTCAAAAAATAAATTCCATTACTAAGCCCTTTCGTAGAAATATTAATACTAGATTCTATATTAGCCTGAGTCCAAATTACTTGTCCAAACAAATCATAAAACACTAACTGTGTATCAAGCCCATTTTTGATCTGAACATCGAAAGAATTTCCAACGACCGGATTTGGAGCTATGCTGAGCAAGAAATCTTTTCTTTCAAAATTTAAAAAAGCGATCTGCGAAAATTCTGATGCACCATTAAAGTCAACCTGTTTTAAACGGTAATAATTATTGCCATCAAAAGGTTGATCATCTACAAATTGATATTCATGAATTTGATCGCTATTCATATTCCCGTTAACTCTGCCGATATTTTGAAAATTTCGACTATCATTACTTTTTTGAATGATAAAATAATCATTATTTGTTTCTGAAGTCGTCGTCCAGGAAAGAACCGCTTTATGATCAATTTCCTTTACTGAAAATTGACTAAGTTCAACAGGAAGCGGCGCCTCAGGTTCTGTCAAAGTAATGTGATTGTCAACGCCTATGTTGGTTTCTGTTTGTATGGTTCCCGAAGGCCAAGTAATTTCTATTTCAGTAATTGTTGAATTTGTAGCTAAGCCGAAATGAGCATAAAGCGCATCTCCTCCTCCTAAACCAGAACCACTGCGCGTTTCAAAATATTGAACCACATCATCAGGAGTAGTCACTTTTATTTTTGAACCAATTCCATTCTTATTGGAGTCTGTTCCATTAAGTGAAATTTGAATCCAGTGGTTGCCATTGTCATTATTGTTTTTACGAAGATGCATGGGTTCATTGTAGTTGAGAATCAAAGCATCCAAATCTCCATCATTATCATAATCTCCAAAAATACCATTTCTACCTCGTGTCTCATCTCCCATATTGATCGTTCCCGAAATATCAGAGAAAGTCTCATCTCCATTGTTTTCATAGAAATAATTTGGCGAAAGATAGTTGGGGTCAGCATCATTTTTTAAATTTCCGGATACTAAAAACAGATCTTGCCAACCATTATTATTGTGATCTAAAAAACAAGCTGCCCAAGAATATTTAAACATTCCTTGGTCACCAACACCTGCAATATCTGTTACATCAGAAAAGGTATTGTCTCCATTGTTTTTGTAAAAAGTAGCCGGACCAATATTGCTATAATAAAAATCCATCCATCCATCTCTATTATAATCGCCTATACCGATTCCCATTCCGTTTTTACAATCATCGATTCCCGCCGCAACAGCAATTTCAGTAAATGTCCAATCTGTAATGCCATCGGTTCCACCATCATTTCTAAACAAGTTAACTTGTTCTGGACTATCACCTAAAGGACAGTCGTTAATCAACAATATATCCATGTCTCCATCTTTGTCAAAGTCAGTCCAACCAGCAATGAACCCAGCTCCCAATAGGTCACTTGTTGTAAAATGTGACGATACATCAGTGAAAGTACCATCTCCATTATTATGATATAATTGATCTTGTGAAGTCGCATCATCACTCGCTGTGTAAATTGGAAAATGACGAGAAATGTACAAATCCAAAAAACCATCATTGTTATAATCTCCCCATGAAGCGCTTGTACTTCGCTGCTCACTATCCACATCAAATCCCGCAGTTGTTGTTACATCTTCAAATGTGCTTCCCAGGTTTTTAAACAATCGGTCACCAAAACCATTGCACAGATAGAGATCATTTAGACCATCATTATTATAATCCGCAAAAGCAATTCCTGATCCATCTCCTGAAGCATCTTGGAGTCCTAGCGTAGCCGCTTGATCTGTAAAAGTGCCATCCCCATTATTGTGAAACATCCAATTAGCTGCCTCTCGATTTGTAATATATAGATCTAAAAATCCATCACTATCGTAATCAATCCAAGCTGCTCCAGTACCAATGTTCATACCTGTGATGATCTCGGTAGCAATATGACTTAAAGGCAAACTTGGATCTGTAGGGTCTACTAATCCAGCTTCAACGGTGACATCTGTGAATGGAGTTTGAGCATTAAGAATAGGAAGAGTAATTAAAGAAATGAGAATAGTAAGCCTTAGGTTTTTAAGTCTTGATTTCATGTTGGTTTTCTGTGATTGGATATTGAAAAGCGTCATTACATTGTTTTAAAATATAAGAATATCCAAGGGGTTATTTTAATCTTTGTATTATCGGTGATGGATTATAAAGATAGTAATTATTCAAAAAACATATGTTACATTAATGATTGTAATTAAGGATAACTGAATCTTTTTTATTTTTTTTAAGTAAAGTAAAGGGATCTTATTTTAAAAAATACTAAGATATATAGATATATTTTAAGCATTGAAGCAAATTAGAGTTTAGGTTCATTTTTGAATTAAAATCAATTTTCTTATTTTTAAATAGAATTTATTCGTATACTTGCTTTAAGATTTGATTTTAATCCGTTCTCAAGCGGTTGATTTCAATAAATATTTTGTCCTTTTTAATGTTCCAAAAACTTAAATCAAAAAAAGCTTAATTAATTTAATTAAGTTCATCTCGTTTGTTTTACTAAAAACAAATAGATGACATTTGTATTAAATTTGAACAACATTATTAACCCCAATAAAACTAACAAACCAAAATGACATTAAATCTTAACTGAGAGTTCTTTCAGTTTTTTTCAAAAAATAAAATTGCCTTTAACAACCTAATAGGACGCTAAATCTATACGCAATTTTATGTTTCCGGGAGAGATAATTAAAACAAATAACTTGTTCTGTAAATGAGCAAAGGTCTTTTACCTTTGTTGATTTACGCAACAATGTTGCTATTGTATTATTTTGATTTCAGATCTGTTTTGCAGATAACTGAACAGGTATTGTATTGTAAATTATTACCTCATTTTATAAACTAAAACTTTACAGATGAAAAAATTTAAAAGTGGCATTTCGTTTTTGTTTTGCCTAACTATGTTACTCTTTACAACGAGCGTAAACGCTCAATCAACTCCTATAAATAATGGGAAAAAAGAAGTGGTTCAGCAAGTGAAATCTGACATCGTTTCTGTGATGACAAAATCAGCAGCGATAGTAAACGCTCAAGTAGCTACACAAAAATCAACAGCTGTGGATGTTACTCCTCATCTATGGAAAAATCTAAGCCCTGCTCAAAGAAAAGCAAAATTAGATCAAGTAAAATCAAGTAATTCGAATCTCCTTAATGATGAAGATTCTACAATAGAGCAATAATAATTAACTAGAATAATTTTGCTCTAATTCTAATTCTTTTGTGATAGAAAAGTATCAATTGATATTTGTTTCTATCAAAAAATTAAAAAATATCTAATGAAAAATAAAATACTTACTAATATTAAATGGCTCTGTCTTAGTGTCATTTTAGCCTTAGGTTTTCAAAGTACAAATGCACAAATTGCCTCACTTGAAAGCGCAGGAGCATTTACTGGTAATTCAGTAACATTAAATAATTACCACAATACTTTACCAGGTGTTACTTCAACAAGATTTTTAACATCCTTGACTCCTGCACAAATTGCAGCATCAGATGTAATCTATCTTTATATGCCTACGACCAATTATTCTGCTGCTCAAAAAACAGCTTATGCTACACATATTGCTGCAGGTAAACCTCTAGTTGTTTTAGGAGATGCAGCATCAGGAGGTTCTGTAGGACCTATCAATGATCTTATGGCAGCATTAGGTTCTTCTATGACTGTTAATAATGATGGTTTATTTGGTGGTTGCCAAACTTTATCTCCAGCTACCATTGATCAAAATGTTTGTATCACTAGTGGTGTAGCAGTTGTTGATCTTGGATTTGCTTCTTCTGTTAACCCAGGAGCAGGAACCCCTTTTATTTCTTCAGGAGCTACGGTATTAGCAGCAACTGAAAATAACATTTATCTCTTCGGAGATTCTGATTTCCATTCAGGATGTTTTGATAGCGATAATCCTATTATGGCGGATAATATCCTATTTGGATGTTCTGGACCTCCTCCAACTGGAAATGAAACTTGTGCTACTGCTCTTCCATTAAACTGTGGTGTATCTGTAACAGGAAACACAGTTGGAGTAGCAGGTGACACTCAAGGATTCTGCGGAACTTCAGATGGAACTGGAGGTGGACTTTGGTATACTTTCACTGGAGACGGTACCTGTGTTGAATTGACAACTTGTAATGCTTTTACAGATTATGATACAAAAATCAGAGTTTTTGAAGGTAGCTGTGCAGGCTTAATTTGTGTTACAGGAAATGATGATTTTGGTGATTGTGCATTCTCTTTCTTAAGATCAAGAGTAAGCTTTGAAGCAGAGCTAGGTGTTGAATATTTTGTACTAGTTCATGGATTCGCCAGTGCTGAAGGTAATTTCCAATTGGACATCGCTTGTACGCCATTGGAGCCATTAACAGTTACGTGTCCTCCAGGTGAAAACTTAGCTTGTGGAACACCAATTCCTGCTCCTCATACTACTGAAGCAGCATTTATTGCAGCAGGTGGTACGATCTCTGGCGGAAGTTGTGATCCTTCAACTTATACCGTAACAGTAATGGGAGTTTTGGATGGTAATGCTTGTGCTGGCTTGACAATGACGAGAACTTATACCGTTACAAATGATAATTCAGGACAATCAGAAACTTGTATTCAAGTGATCAATGTTGCAGCACCAGGAGCACCAAGCATTGTATGTCCAGCGGATATTATAGTAGCATGTGAAGACGAAATTGCATTGGATCCAAATGATGCGGTAGTAACAACTAGCTGTGGTTTAGGATTTACAGTTTATATCAAAAATCCATTGCAAGCAGGAGTAGCAGGATGTGACGGAACGGTATACACTTATATCTACAAAGTAGTAGATGATTGTGGAAGAACGAATGAATGTGAGCAACAAGTATTGATTCAAAATGCACCAGCAACGATTACAGTTCCTGCAGGTGGAACAGTTGATTGCTTTGAAGACATCAGTATCAGTTTAGGTCAAGCAAGCGTATCCGGAGCATGTGCAGAATACAATCTTTACTTAGAATCTCCAGTAGTAGGAGGTGAGATGGGATGTCCTGGTACAACTTATACTTACACCTACCGATTGATTGACCAATGTGGAAATACAGTGGAAGAAGATGTAGTATTTACACAAGCGAATAATAATGAGCCAATAATCACATCAATTCAACCAACTTTGACGACGACCTGTTTAGCAGGTGTCAATCCAAGTGAAGATTACATTACTTATGATGTCTCATGTGGAACAGAAGGAACAGTGAACATTGCAGGTCCTCAGATCATAGGAGCAATGGATTGTAATGGTACGCGTTACCGTTATACTTATACGGTAACTGATAACTGTGGAAGAACTTCAATAGGAGTTACATTAGATTATGTAGTGCAAAACGACGGACCAGTATTCGCCGGTTGCGAAGATGAACAATGGTTACAATTCAACTGTGAAGATTACGGAGGAGAAGAAGGAACAATTGCAGCAATCGAAGCTTACATCGCATCAGTATCTGCAACTTCTGCATGTGGAAATGACTTGACAGTTTTCAATAACTTCAATTCTAACAATATCAATACTTGTATCAACAATGGAATCAACACGATTACATTTAGAGCAACGGATAATTGTGGAAGAACGTCATTCTGCACAACGACTTATGTAGTCGTAGATACAGAAGCGCCAGTTGTTTTTGAAGATGCTCAAGATCACTGGGAGATTTGTAATTACGACTCTCCTCACAATTTCGATGATTGGGTAGATAATCATGGAGGAGCAGGTGCATATGATGGTTGTTCAACGACAAATGTATTCTGGTCAACGATTCCATCTAACCCATCATTCAACTGTGATGGTGCTGCGGGAGTTACTTCTACGACAGTAACATTTGTAGCTCGTGATAATTGTGGAAACACATCAAGTACGACAGCAACATTCAACGCCTTTATGAGCAATAGCGATCTTGATGATCATGCTGCTGATCTTGAACTAGGTGTAGATGAATCTGCTACAATGACGCTTTTACAAAACCGTCCAAATCCATTTAGCAATGAAACTTTAATTGGCTTCAATTTACCAGAAGCTACTGAAGCGACATTGACTATCTACGATTTGAATGGTAGAATATTAAAAGTGTTTAATGGTGATTATGCACAAGGATTAAACGAGGTTAAAGTTAACAGATCAGAGTTAGGAGGAACAGGTGTACTTTATTATACACTTAGAACTCAGAACGAGACTGCTACTAAAGTAATGGTCATTATAGACTAATTTTAAAGCATTCATACTATGGAGTCAGGCCCTTCGGGGTCTGACTTTATATTTTGTATTTTGACAGAGTTATTGCTATTTTTAACTTGTCATTTTATTTTACGAAAAACCGCCCCAATGAAAACTTATCTTACTTCGATTGTATTCCTATCTTTTTTTATAACTGGAACATTTGCACAGGACTTTCAAGATGTATCTTCCTCTATGGGACTTGATGGATATTGTGGATTGTGTGGACATGGGGGAGGAGTGAGTTTTGTTGATTTTAATGGCGACGGTTTTGATGATCTCTCATTTGCTACAGCTAGTGGTCAAAACCCAATGTTTTATGAATATGATCCAGCAAATAATGAGTTTGATTTAATACTTTCTCCGGTTACAAATACCGCAGAAAATAAACAAGTGCTATGGGTAGATTACGATAACGATGGAGATAAGGATTTATTTATCACTAGTGAATTTGCTCCCAATCATTTGTATCAGAATAATGGTAGCTTTTCTTTTACTGAAGTAACGGCTGCTGCAGGTTTGCCAATACAAAATGATCCTACCTATGGGACTGCCTTTGGTGATTATAATAATGATGGTTTTCTGGATATTTATGTAGCCAATCGATCTGTTTCTAACATCTATACGAACTATCTATATGAAAGTGATGGTGATGGAACATTTACAGATGTAACGACAGTAAGTGGAACAGGAGATGGTTTTAGTTTGACTTTTTGTTCTGCATTTCTCGATATCGACGATGATGGCAATCAGGATATTTACAACTCTCAAGATAAAGTTGAATATCTGAATACGATGTTTCAAAATGATGGTGATGATACATTTTCGGATGTCAGTAGTTCATCCAATACCGATCTTGCTTTTGATGCAATGAATGTTGGAGTAGGGGATTATGATAATGATGGGGATTTAGATATTTATGTGACGAATTCGAATGTAGGAAATTCGCTCCTACAAAATGATGGAACAGGAGTTTTTACAGAAGTTGCAGATGCGGCAGGTGTTGCGATGTATAGATTAACATGGGGAGGAAATTTCTTTGATGTAGATAATGATATGGATCTTGATCTTTATGTAAGTGCTGCAGGGAATGGAGATCCTGATCTTTTTGGTAGTGAGCTTTATTTGAACGACATCTCTACCAACACTTTTTCTGAAGCAAATTGCCCAGGGATGACTGGCGATTCTATCAATAGTTATGCGAATGCAATTGGTGATTTTAATAATGATGGAAAACCAGATATAGCAGTTAATAATTCTGATCAGGTTCCTGGTCAAGAGGTTAATTTTCAGCTTTGGGAAAATACGACTTCTAATGCTAATAATTATTTAAAAGTTAATTTGATTGGAACAGATAGTAATCGAGATGGAATTGGAAGCTGGATAGAAGTGTTTATTGACGGTAATAAATATACTCGATATAAGCATTGTGGAGTTGCTTACCTAGCTCAAAATTCTGATACAGAATTAATTGGTTTAGGAACAAACACGATGGCAGATTCTGTCAGAGTTCGTTGGTTAAGTGGAACAGTAGATGTTCTTTATGAAGTGGTCGCTAATACTTCGATAACCATAGAGGAAGGCTCTGCTCCTTTAGCAGTAGAATGGTCCAACTTTGAACTCGAAATAACAGAGAAAAAAACAGTCCTTTTAAAATGGTCAACATTTAGTGAGACCAATAACGAAGGCTTTGAAATACAAAAAAGTACAAATGCTTTTGATTTTGGAGAAATCGCTTGGCAAGCAGGAAATCAAAACACGCTTTCCGTCAATGACTATACTTTTGAAGATGAAGATATAGAAGGAGGTAAGGTATATTATTATCGTTTAAAACAAATCGATTCAGATGGAACGTTTAGTTATTCTAAAGTTATTTCTGCTGAATTAGCTGAAGGAAATAATGATCGATTTTCTTTCTTTCCAAATCCAACATTAGAAAATTCTGTAAGTCTTAGTATTGATTCTAAAAACGAAACTCTAGCTTTTTTCGAATTATATAACCTCAATGGTCAACAAATTCTTGCCAAAGAATTGTCATTACAAAAAGGTAATAATAAACAGGAATTGTCTTTGTCGAAATTTCCAGCAGGAATTTATTTTGGAAAAGTGCAAATAGCAGGGGAGGTGTTTGTTAATCGGTTGATAATCCAATAGTTTTTTGAAGGCCAATTCGTAGGCCGTATAGAATGTTTTGTGTTCTACCTTCACGACCTTGGACTCCTTTAATATCTAATTGGGAAAAAGAGGTTAAGTTTATTGCATAGTTATCATTGACTTGGTAACTTAATCCCAAAGCAAAATTGGTCAAAATAATTAGTTTTCGATGTTCTTTTAACCTATTCCAAGAGATAGAAGTTTGATCTTCTAAGGTTGTTTTAATTTTACTTTTCCAATAAATGGAGGTAGAAAATCCTAACTCAAAAAATGGTCTTAGTTTATTTTGATTTAAATCAAATTTAAAATTTAAAGGGACTTCGATAAAGAAGTTATTAGAATAAGACACTTCAGTATTATTGACATAACGTTCTTCAAAAATGGTTTGTCCTGTTAATGTATCATAGAAAAAGGCTAGTTCAATTATCGAAGAGATCGTTTTTTTAGTTTTAGTAGGACGATTACTTAAATGTAAACCTGTCTTTAAACTTAAACCTTTACTAAATCTTTTATAGTAATTAAAACCTATCCGAGGAGAGCTTACACTTGTTTTGTTATACGGCAATTGAAAAGTATTCGCCTCTAAATTAAAGTCCGTGTTATTTTGAATTCCAAATTCCAATTCGATGGAATTCATTTGTGCTTTTGAATAGAGTGCAAAAGTCAATAAAATAGCAAGAATGGAAATGGCTTTAGATTGCATTAACTAAAGATAAAGCAAAATTGAGGCAATGTCAATTGACTT
>CAKZTD010000044.1 GCA_937921595.1 uncultured Saprospiraceae bacterium | reverse complement strand
TTCAATTTATTTTTTTCAATAATATTTTTAAAGTTCTTTGAACAAACTATAAGTCGATTTGCATTCCCTCCACTTCCAAAATATTCATAAGTTAAGGCTAAATCGAATTTCTCTTTGAAAATTTCTCTTTGAAATAAATACCCTCCAGCAATTGGATGATGATATTTTATTTTACCACAATATTCTAATTTATTATCATTATTACATTGTTCTTCATTATTCAATTTACAAGTTATCATTTTTGAATTATAATTCTTAAACCCACTTCGTAATGTTTTATTAATGTGGAGTTGGTAAAAACCATCAATTGGTACATTTTTTTTGTGCAACACAGTCTTGGAGAATTCAATTCCATTAATCTTTTCTTTCTCTATAATTCTTTTCGCTTCATTCCTAATAAATAATGATTCGAATTCCCAGTGCAGTCCCCAAAGTTGATTTCTTCTTTGTTTAGGAAGATTCTTTAGTCGAAAAGGATTATTCTGAATTTTTCCAATACCACATATTTCACAGTGATTTGAAGTGTCGAAAGTAAGATCTAAATAATTATCTTCAGGCTGAGGATATTGATATTGGCCAGTAGACATTATGAACCAATCAGCATTTTGGAAATCATTTTTTTCATATTCAATTCCAATATATTGTTCAGTTATAATACCGCGCAATTTTGACTTAATAATTAAGAAGTCTCGATGATCTTCATACAAGTAAAATTCAATAAAGTATTTAAAACTTGGGATTTCAGATGAAGTGTCTTCTTCATATTTGTACTTTATACTAAAAGAATTAAGAATCTCTTTTATGTTTTTAATAGTGTTTAATTCACTATCTGATTTTATATATCTATGAATGATTTTCATTTATGATTACTTCTGATTTTTTTCTTGCCTACAACTAAGGCTTTGTGCAAACGCGGTAGACTTTGTTTAGTGAGTTATTGTCGTTTTGCATTTTACTCTCAAATGTCTTTTTGAAATCGATTATGACAAGTATGAGATCACTATTATTTCAAAGGCCTTTCCGTGTTCTTTTTTTTAATTTAAGTATTCGATCTTCATAATAATCTTTCAATTCATACATAAAAGTCAATGGATCTTCATATTCGGTGATGACTTTATAGAGCTGATGATTCTTAGCTATAAGAATAGCTTTCTCTATTCGTTCTTTTTCTTGTTGCAAGTAATTATCCTTGGTGGAAACCTTTATTTTAGAATCTACATCATCTAGATTGATATCTGTATTTCCTTTAAATATGTGTGCATGATACGCTTGTAATGTTTCCAAATTTCCCGTCTTATAAATTTCGATGAGTCGGCTCGTAATCTCCGTAGCTATAATCGTATCTTTTTCATTCATGGAGAATTTATCAGGATGAATATGTAATATCGCTTCCCTGTATAGTCTTTTCTTTTCCTTTTGTTGTTCAGATGAAATAACGATTTTTTTCTTCTCAGAAATAATTTGTACGCCCTTGGGTTCCTTATAATTTTTACCTCGTTTCTTTTGTTCTAATCGTTTTGCTTTTTTTGCTTTTTTGATTTGATTGTATAAAGTAAATAACTCTTGCTCTTCCACAATCAAATCACTGATATGAGAATAAAGTAAAGCTCTAAAAGTTTGAATTTCTTTCTGGATTTCTTCTAGCTCATCTTGGAATGCTTGAATCTGTTCTCGTAACTTTTGCTGATCGACTTGACCAGTAGAAGGGAGTTTTTCTTTAGACATAAAATTGGACTAAATTTGTAAATTCAAATTTGATAGTTAAAGCTATTTTTAATTAAAAAGCGAACTTCTTTAAATTTTAAGAATCCTGAATGTGCTTTTGCCTATTTTAAAAAAATAAACATTCGGTGATAACTTTGAAAGATCAACCTCATTGTTTGTGGAGTCAAGTATCCCGCTTGAAATCAGTTTACCCAAAGGAGAAATCAATTCATAAATTATAGGTTCTGAAATATTCACTTCAATATTAATAGTCGAATTTGTAGGATTTGGAAATATTTTAATACCATTATTCGATTCAAGTTCATTAAGCGTATTTGTAATAATTGAATATTCGTAAAACTCATATTCAGCTCGTGCAGGAGACAAGGCTATTGCATCATCATTTTCAGCTCGGACATAATACTTAAAGTCTTCTATCCCTCCAAATGGGACAAGTGTAGTGTAAGTTCCATCTCCAGCAACTTCATCCCCATTGGTACCATCATCGTTCATCAGATAGGATTGAAACTTCGAATTATATTCACTTTGGGTAACCATCAATTCAACAGATGTTTCATTCAAAATCGAAACGGTGATTTTATCAACAGTAATACTTATTTCATCAATCACTGGTGCTTCTAATGAAACCTCAGGGTGAGCCAATAAATAATCTTTACGTTCATTGATCGTAGACATAATTCCTCCAAAGCCCCAACCTGTCCAAAGTGCTTCTTCTACGTTTGAACTAAACATATCCATCGGGAATGCTTTATTAACATCAGAGTTCGCTGCATCATAGGCTAAAGATTGTAAATGATTAATCTTCCCTCGTATCACAGAAGTATCCATTGCTTCATCTATTACAGTTCGAACATGTGCGGTATATATTTTTCTATAATGATCATTATTAAACAAGTAAGCGGTCAAAGGCCTACCTTCGCTGGGATCCTCTCCAAAGAAAAGATCAAATTCATAAACTTCTTCTTGATTCCAATAACTCCACCCCATTATAGCGCCAACAAAACTTTCACTTAAATCCCATGGAATCATTTGAAACAAGCCATCCTCTGTTTGATATAAATAATAATTGTGAACATAATAACCATTATAAGTATCCAAATTTGAAATAACTGAATTTACTGCAAACGCCCATAAAACCCGGTCAATATTCAGGATAGTATCAAGCTCTGTCGGGTTAAAATTTAGCGTATAAATCAAGTCCATCAACTCAGCCCAGCCATGATCTGACTTGATGGTATAACTGCTATAATAATCAGAGCTATCTGCACTTATCCATGACCATACTGGTTCACCTCCATTTCCTCCTCCACAAAACACACCTGCTCCATCGCCTTTAAAAAGCACTCCGTCTTTTTCATCAAAATGCTTTTCAACAAACTGCTTATTCACCGATTCTGTGTTTACAAATAGTCCAAGATAATCCCCTTGCACATACAATTTTGTAAGATTTACCTCGGGAGTTGGCAAGTAGTTTTTATATATCTGTGAAGCTGAAAATTCTTTTGTAAAAGTGGGATCAAGCCAAGCATTAGCCAATTTTACTTTCTTTAAACCCATTAATTTTTGACCAGAAACCCAATAATTCATATCTAAATTATAAGGCACTTTTGGGTTCCCTTGATCATTAGGCAAACAAAAAGTTGAATTACCTTTATACCTAACTCCAACACTGTCATGAACTATTCCATTTAGCGTTACGGTTGCTGGAATTCTATATGAGGGTGAATTAAAAAATGAATTAACCAAGATATCGTGGTAATCAGAATCTTCAAAGTCAATGTAAATACTACGAAGAGAATCTTTATCAAAAAAACCACCAGCCTCTTCATACAAACCCTGAGGGCTATAAAGGACTTGACTATAAATAATTCCAGTTGACATCAGCAACAGAAAAATTAAAACATTTTTCATATATTCTTTTTTCAATAATAGCGAAATTAATCTAATTATGCCTTAAGAATCAGTATTTATTTTTAGCAAAGTCAAACAATAAATCGATATTTTCGGATTTCAAATATCCTATTGAATTTCCTATTTAAAACTTTGCCCGAGTTATTAGAAACACTCCCTTAAGTAATCCCGTTACACGTAGAG
>CAKZTD010000043.1 GCA_937921595.1 uncultured Saprospiraceae bacterium | reverse complement strand
GTCACGTAATATTCGTAATCTGTACAAGGATTTAAATTACTTATAGTAAAACTATTTGCAGTACAAATTTCCATTGACCAATTATTTGATCCTCTTTCTTTATAATTCAAATATACTTCATCAATCAATAAATTGGCACTCCAGGTTAGGTGCACAGCATTGTCAACGACGTTAGTAGTAAAGTTTACTGGAGGTAAACACTCTGTAGGTTCTGATATGAATACACAGTAATCTTCAACTTCTCCAACGGCATTCCAAATTCCACAAGGGCCGAGAATTTGATCATGATTTGAAATTCGCATTCTAGTAGAACCTAATAAAGCATCCGGTGGAATAAAAATAATTCCTGAAGCGCCTAGTTCCAGATCTGATGATTGAAGCAATAATTCGTTTTCACCAAATACGCCATTTTGATTAAGGTCAACCCAAACATTGAAGTAAGAAGGAAATTGATAAAAATCGAAATCAGTAGTTATATTTACATCATGAATAAATCCCTGAATTAGGTTGGCTGATTGATCTGTAAAATCAGAATAACCATCATTAGAAGCCCCAGAATAATGATCAAGATTTGCAATCGTTACTTGGTTAATCCAGGTAAGTGTTTGGCTTGGTCCGTAAGATTCACAGTATTCAAATTCATGACAAGCATCGCAACCCTTAGTCGCATAGTTGTAGATTGCAGAAAAACTACTTTGAGAACTTGCACAAAAGGTTTGAACTTTAAATTCATATTCCTGACATTCCAATAAATCCGAGAGGGTAAAATTGTTGCTGACGATTACATTTTCATTCCATATACTGGTTCCAACTTGACGGTATGATAATAAATAACCAACAGAAGCTGTAATAGGATTCCAGTCTAAATTTATTGAGTTTGCATCAGATTCAAAAGTGAAATCATTCGGTGGATAACAACAGCCATCAGATTCAAATGCAAAAACATCAGAAAAAATATCTGATCCATTTGAACAAAAAGATCTGAATCTATATTCGTAAGAAGTACATGCATCTAGGTCTTGGACAATCAATGGACTTTCGACACTGTAAAGTGTAATCCAAGAAGGTGCTCCTAATTCACGGTATTGGAAATTTACAGAAAGTGTTGAATTTGCTGATTGCCAGCTTACACTATTAGAACTAGTGCTAATTGGATTCATTTCGACTGAAAAAGGAGGAAAACAACCTGAATAATTACAGCCATCCATCAATAACTGGATACTATTATTTACATTCAATCGACCTCCACTAACAGTGACTCCTTCCAAATTTGAATTAGGTTCTACCCCTTGAAGAATATAATCTTTTAGTTGTAATGCAGCAACTGCAGGATCGAATTTAGCAAGCGTTGCAAAATCTGGACAAGGTGCAGAATGCAAGAGTCCGATTGTTGCTGACAATTGAGGAGCCGCAGCAGAAGTTCCATTTATAATAGAGTAGGAGTTATCATTTGAGGTGGATAATATATTTTCGCCAAATGCTCCAAGATCTATACTTTCAGCTCCATAACCAGCATTAGTCATTTTATTATCATGCTTATCAATACTCGTTGTTGTAATTAAATAATCACTGGTACAAGTTGTCGGTAAATCCCCAACGATTTCAACATCAACGTTAGAATTGATGGTAGCAGCAGTATTCAAAACTCCGACACTTCCTAATGAATCATAAATTGCACACCAAAGTGGTGCATCATCAGGAGTTCCAAAATTTATCCCCCAGGAAGCATTTGTTGAAACAACGTATGCTCCAGAAGTCCCACCTGTTTCATTAAACAATTTTCTATTTAAATAAGGGTAGGTGTAAGCTTCTATAGCATCCTCAATAGTGCTTCCACGAGTAACCAGCATCAATTTTACATCCCAGCAAAGACCAGCAATTCCAATATTATTATCGCCAATAGCTCCAGCAATTCCACTTACGGCTGTTCCATGCCAATCATTTGGTCCAGAATTTTCAATGTCATCTTCATTTGAATTAACATTCCAACCATAATAATCATCTACATAGCCATTCCCGTCATTGTCTAAATTATCATTTGGAATCTCTCCATGATTGATCCAGATATTATCGTGTAGGTCTTCATGGAAATAGTCAAAACTCTCATCAATGATACAAATAACGACTGTGTCTCCTAAAAAAGTAAGACCTCCAGTCGAAACGTCCCAAGCTAAAGGAGCATCGAGATCAACTCCTGCAGTTCCACCATTTTGGCCTATATTTTTATAATGCCAAAGGTTTGAGAAAAGTGGATCATTTGGTTCTGACCGATTTTGAGTTAAAAAATTGAATTGAGCAGCTTCAATCAATGGATTTCTTCTTATTTCTGATAAAAAAGTGATTTCATTGACTTGATTGTGGTCAAATCCAATAGACCATACATTAAAAGGACGGGACACTTCTTTTAAACTACTGGCAGAGAACTGATTAGGGTATTTATCTTGAATTGATTTTAGAATAGCAGTTGATTGACTTTGATGACTTAAACGTACCAAGATTTCCCCTTGAATATGGTCTAAACCTTGCCCAAAGCCCATAATTGGGAATAGCAGGAGTATAAAAATCAGCCTCTGTATCTGAAAACGTTTAATCATAGAAGTCTTTGTGCGATATAGTGTTTCTTTATTTCAAAAATATCACCATTGTTTTATTCCGTAAAAATACGAAGATTCCACTTCCAATATTGCTTTGAACCTGACAAATACGAAAAGATTAAAATGTTGTTTGATTTAGTTTTTTTGACTTTGGGAAATTTATATAGAAATGAGCGAATGAGAGAATGAATGAATAGCCCTCCAAAATGTAAAAAAAATAGCTCAATAGTCAAAGTTTTCCCAATATTCACTCATTCACTCATCCAAAACAAGAAATCCTTAGTGAAACAATGTTAATCAAGTGATTATCGGAAATGATTAATAACATAAAAATTCTTTAATATTTTAACTACATTTGCCACGCTTACAAAAGAGCGATAACGACTATGACTATTGAACAACTTAAGGATCTAAAAAAAAGGCTTCTGGCGATTAGGAGGTATCTTTGACGTCGATAACCGATTGTTACGAATAGAAGATAAAGAACAACTTACCTTGGATCCCAACTTCTGGGATAATCCTGATACTGCTCAAACGATTTTAAAAGCATTAAGTATTGATAAAGATTGGGTCAAATCTTATAATACTCTAAATTCTTTGATAGAAGATACGGAAGTATTATATGAGTTTTCAAAGGAAGGAGAAAGTACCGAAGAAGAGGTGAACGAAAGTTACGATGCTACTTTAAAAATGGTTGAGGATCTTGAGTTTAAATCTACTTTGAACAAAAAGGAAGATGAACTAAATTGTATCCTCGAAATTAATGCGGGTGCTGGTGGTACCGAAAGTTGTGATTGGGCAGAAATGCTTCTTCGCATGTATACCATGTGGGCAGATAAGCATGGATATAAGTACTCTGAATTAAATAGAGTGGATGGTGATGTGGCTGGAATAAAATCGGCTGCCTTAGAAATTATTGGCAACTATACTTATGGATATTTAAAAGGAGAAAACGGAGTCCATCGATTGGTTAGGATCAGCCCTTTTAATGCTCAAGGAAAACGACAGACTTCTTTTGCTTCTGTTTTTGTTCATCCTATGGTTGATGATTCAATTGAAATCGAAATCAATACAGCGGATATTGAGTGGGATACTTTTAGAGCGAGTGGAGCTGGTGGGCAGCATGTCAACAAAACAGAATCTGCTGTTCGAGTAAGACACTTACCGACAGGTATTGTCGCTGAATGTCAGCAAGAACGTTCTCAGCATCTTAATCGTGAAAAAGCATTGACGATGTTGAAATCTAGACTTTATGAAGTTGAATTGAAAAAGCAACAAGCTGAAAAAGATAAAGTAGAATCTTCAAAAACAAAGATAGAGTGGGGGGCTCAAATTCGTTCTTATGTCCTTGATGATAGAAGAGTGAAAGATCATAGAACCAATCATCAAACGAGTCAAACTGATGCCGTACTTGATGGAAATATCGATGATTTTATAAAAGCATTTTTAATGCTCAATGCAAAAGTGTAATAACCTTGATGTAGTTGATGGCAATGGTTGAAGTTTTATTAATACTCCATCAACTCAATTTTCCTAAAATCAATAGGATGACTATTTGATTGCAATGAAACATAACCAGAGTTCAATGTGCTATCTCCATTTTGAATGAATGTCTTTGCAATATCATGCTCTGGATTTAAGCTCGGATTTTCGTAGGATAAAATTTCCTTCCCATTTACAAAATGTGAAACTTTTCCATCTTTAACATCCAATTCCATGGTTACCCATTGATCACCATGAAAAGTCTGGGCAAGAACAGGAGGCGTACAATAGTTTTCATTTTTCTTTCCATTAATTTCTATAAAAGTACCATTAGCACAAATGGCACCAACTGGTCGATCCTCTGTCCCGTTCCCTCCATGAAGATTGTATTCCAAACAAACAGGAAATGCTTGATCTACCTTTAAAGACTGAGGAGATTGACTATGGAATTGAATTCCACTATCCCGATATCCCCATTCTGGAGCTCCGGGTGCAGTCTCTCCAACGAATCTATATTCAATTTTCAAGCGATAATCAGAAAGTTTTTTATTAAAAAACAAAGCACCAAATCGGTCATCAAAATCATCACCGTAAGCATCATATCTTATTTTTAGAATACCATCTTCGACAATGAAAGTCTTCCCGAAATTCTCACCAAGTTCATGCCCCGCAATCTTAGGCAGCCAGCCATCCAAGTTTTTTTCATTAAAAATTTTCGACCAGCTTAGTTCTTGTACAATAGTCTTTTCTTCTGTCTCATTGCAAGAAAACAAAATGACAATTGACAAAACAAATAGAAGATTAATTTTCATTTTATTAAATTAAAAAAATTAGAAAAAGACTGTAGATTTTGAATTTACTCTTGAATAAAAACCATTAGAAAAAACTCTGTCCCTCTCTTTTCCTCTATGGTTTCTTTTGTTCTATAAATTAACTCATCCCAACACAATCCGGCATCCTTCTCTAGCAGATTTTTGAATAGCTTCCACTACCCGAATATCTTTCATCCCTTCCTCACCAGGCACAAGCATTGGTGTATC
>CAKZTD010000042.1 GCA_937921595.1 uncultured Saprospiraceae bacterium | reverse complement strand
ATTTTTAGAAAAGTAGATTTTCCAGCACCATTACGGCCTACTAAGCCAATCTTATCACGTTCTTTGATCACGACATTGATAGAATCCATCAGTACCCGATCTCCATATTTCACAAAAAGGTTATTTGCCGTTATCATTAAGCTATTTTTATTTAAGTTATTGGACTAAACCCGCCTGCTCCGCAAACGGGCAGGTTATTTTAAATCTATTTTTTCAAGACATCTTTTTTTCAATACAATTTACTTATAGTCAATTGTTTATAAAAAATTTAGAATATCAAACAGTTTTAAAATAATTCATTACATCTTCTTATTAAAATTGAAACTACCCGAAATAAAAATGCAGCTCCAATTTGAAGCTGCAAAAATATATATTTTTTTTCAGATACTGTCTTTTAATTCATACTCAATGCATCAGGCATCTGAGCAATCACTGTATAGGCATCTCCTTTATCCTTAAGTACTTTTTTCCAAAGGCTTTGAGGCTTGTTTTTAAAGAGATAATTAGAATCCATATCACCAATCACCCAAGAACCAAGTTCTATCTCATCCTCTAATTGAGTTTCTGACCATCCGGAATATCCAACAAAAAATCGGATATTTTTAGGTTCAATCAATTCAGAGCTAATCAGAAATTTTAATTTTTCAAAATCTCCTCCCCAAAATACACCAGGGCTAATCTCACTGCTATCTTCCAGCAAGTCTCCAACATTATGAATATAGTGAATTGTATCTTTTTGGACTGGACCTCCATAATAGACTGTAGCGTCAAATTTCGGAAAATCTGCAATGAGTTCTGTTACTCCCATGTCTAAAGACTTATTTAGAATAAATCCGACACCACCCTCTTTTTCGTATTCGCAAAGTAGAATAACACCTCTTTTAAAATTGGGATCCAGCATAAAAGGTTCTGCTATCAGCACCTTTCCTTTAGTTATGTGTTTTTTAATATGTGTCATGTTTCTTAAAATGTAGTTCTCAGTATCAATATTGCATTAGGAGACTATAATTTGGGTAGAACCTATTGCATATTACAATTTTATAAAAAAATGTAAGATTTACAACCCTATTCCAAGAAATATTAAAATATTTTTTAACTGAAAGTAAAAAAGAGTTTACGACAATGTCATAAACTCTTTTTTAAACGTTTGAAATTTCTAGTTTTATTAAGCCAGTGGCTCTACATTTAAGCTACGATCTACCTTAAGGATCAAGCCTTTTAAAACCTTACCATTACCTCCCACTTCTTTGAAATCAGTGATTTCATCAACTACCATATTTTGTACGGTCTGCGTCCAACGAACAGGAGAAGTCAATTGAGCAATCAAATTTTGTTTGATCACCTCTGGGTCTGTTTCCGGTTTCGCATTTACATTTTGATAAATCGGACAGTTAGGTGTTGAGAAGCTAGTCGATTCAATCGCTGCTTCCAATTCTTCCCTTGCTGGTTCCATCAAAGGTGAATGAAAAGCACCTCCCACTTTTAAGACAATAGCTCTTCTTGCTCCCGCTTCTTTTAGTTTTTCAACTGCTATATTGATTCCTTCGACACTTCCTGAAATTACTAATTGACCGTTCGTATTATAATTCGCTGGGACAACTACTTCATCAATGCTTGCACATACTTCTTCTACAATCTTATCTTCCAATCCTAAAATGGCTGCCATCGTTCCTTCTACCGCTTCACAAGCTTTTTGCATAGCAAGTGCTCTTTGGTGAACCAGACGAAGACCATCTTCAAACGATAAAGCACCTGAAGCAACTAATGCAGAAAACTCCCCTAAAGAATGACCAGCGACTGCATTGGGTTTTAAGTCTGTTTCTGAGATTCTTGATTTTATAATAGAGTGGATAAAAATTGCGGGTTGAGTTATTTTTGTCGCTTTTAATTCTTCGGCTGTTCCTGAGAACATTACATCAGAGATAGAATAGCCTAGAATTTCATTGGCTTGAGCGAAAAGTTGTTGGGCAAGTTCTGAACTTTCGAACATATCTTTTCCCATACCTTCGAATTGTGCGCCTTGTCCTGGAAAGACGAATGCTGTCATAGTTTGTGGTTATGTGGTGTTTAAGAAAGTTTAGTTGAGATTAAGTTTAAAAACTCAGTCCGTGTTTCTACTTTTTGAAACTCACCAGTAAATGCGGAGGTCGTAGTTGAAGAGTTTTGCTTTTGTACTCCTCTCATCATCATACATAAATGCTTCGCTTCGATGACCACTGCAACTCCAATAGGTTTTAAAGTATCCTGAATACATTGCAAAATCTGATCAGTCAATCGCTCTTGAACTTGTAGTCTCCTAGCAAAAACATCTACCACTCTAGGTAGCTTACTCAATCCTACAATATGCCCATTGGGAATATAAGCGATATGTGCTTTTCCAAAGAAAGGCAACATATGATGTTCGCATAAAGAATATAATTCAATATCTTTTACGATTACCATTTCACTATAGTCTTCTTTAAACATTGCAGAACGAAGGATTTCATTTGCGTCTAAATCATAACCTTGGGTAAGGAATTGCATGGCTTTCGCAACACGCTCAGGAGTTTTGATTAATCCCTCTCTTTCAGGATTTTCTCCTAATTCAGAAATGATGGTCTCAAATTTCCCCATCAAACTATTCGTCGTTTCGGGTGTGTATTCTTCTGTTTTCTTATAGGACATGCTTAGAAATATTAGTTATCGGACTAAATCATATTTAATTTGTTTTTCAAGATATCTCAAATTTTTCATTATACAAGCTTACAGTTAATTGATTATGAAAATTTTAGATTATCCAACAAGTTACATATAATTTTTTACCTCTACTTAGGTTAAAAAATGAGTCTATTCGCCATAATACTCAGCATAAATATTCTCTGTTTCATACAACTTAACACAATGCAGTTCACAGCCTTTGATATGAGGCTCTAATTGCTGCCATATAAGTATAACCAAATTCTCTGTAGTTGGTTGTGTTCCTTTAGGAATAAAATCAACATCCATATTTAGATTACAATGATCAAGCTTTTCTATGATCAAATCTTTAATGATCACACTGAGTTTTTTTACATCCACAATAAACCCTGTCAATGGATCAGGTTTGCCTTTGACTGTTATAAAGAGGTGATAGTTATGCCCATGCCAATTGGCATTTGCACATTTACCAAAGACCTCTTTATTCTGATCCTCACTCCACTCTTCTACCCAAAGCTTGTGAGCTGCATTAAATCTTTCTTTTCTAGTAATGTAGACCATCTATATTATTTTTAATCTAATTCCTTTTTAAGGAAGGACAAAAGTACAAAGAAATTTAATTCAATGTTCTTCTATTGAGACGCAAAAGTTATAATAAAAAGCACATTTTTTTAATAAAAAGTCTCAAAAAAGAGATTCCTCTGATTCATAGGCCTTTCTATCGATTATTTTTTAGCTTTTGGATTCATTTATCTTTATTTAAACAAGAATTACGAATGCTATTATAAAGTAGTAGCACAAAGATTAAACATAATTCATTACGACTAATATTTCAATTTGGGTATATTTACGATTTTAAGTCCATTCTCTGATGAACTCAGAATGACAACATTTAATATGGATACAGTAGTCCAGAAAAATATCATTTCTAAAATTTTCGCGTTTTTCACAAAACGAGTAGTATACCATGGTATATTCTGGTTCCTCTTTTTAGTAACGTTAATGTTGAGGGATGATAACCAACTGGGATTTGGTTTATCTTTAATTCTGGAAATCGTTACGGTTTTCTTTTATGCGGTGATTGTTTATTTCAATCTACTGTATTTAGTCCCCAACTATCTGAATGATAAGAATTTCCTCTACTACTGTCTATTTCTGGTACTTTCTGTTTTAGTATTGATTCCGATTCGGGTTTTTATTCAATACTTCCTGCTAAGTGACTTTCCGATTATTCAAAATGGGATTGTTTCGACGATAAACGTGGTCTTTCTAGTCACTTTCATTGTTGCTGGATTTTCTACAATCTTAAAGATTATATCCGACTGGGTGAAATACCAAAGAGACCGAAGAGAATTGCAAACGCAAAACATGCAATCTGAGTTGAAGTTTTTAAAATCTCAGATCAATCCTCATTTTTTATTCAATACTTTGAATAATTTATATGCTCTTACTTTAAAGAAATCAGATAAAGCTCCTGAAATCGTTATCAAGCTTTCGGAGATGATGCGCTATATGTTATATGAATGCAATGAAAAAAGGGTACTTTTGAGTAAGGAGGTGAGTTATATTCGTAATTATTTGGATCTAGAAAGACTTAGGCAAGGTAAAAACGTCAATATAGATTTTAAAATAAAAGGACATGTAACAGATCAAAAAATCGCTCCTTTAATGTTTATTCCTTTTTTAGAAAATAGTTTTAAGCATGGATTAAACAACCAGATCTCTCAAGGCTATGTAACGATCAATATGGAGATCAATGAAAAAACTGTCGACTTTTTTATAGAAAATAGTAAAGCGGAGAAGCTTCCGGCCATAGAACATCGTCGAAGTGGTGGTATTGGTCTGGTAAACGTCCGTCGTCGTCTTAATCTTTTGTATCCAAACCATTATAATTTGGATATTAAAGACAATCCGAATACTTATACTGTAAATCTTAAACTGGATTTGAACGTCTAATGAATTTGGAGTTTAAGATTTTCATTTAAATAATATTTCTAGCAGATATCAATCTGTTCAACCTTTTTGAAACCAACTCAATTAATATGATAAACGTAATTATCGTTGATGACGAACCTTTAGCATTGGATGTATTGGAAACTTATATTGACAAGATTCCAGAGCTCAATTTGGTTCAACGTTGCAATAATGCTCTCGAGGCCAATGAAGCTTTGAAAAACCATGACATCGATTTGATGTTTTTAGATATTCAAATGCCTCAGCTTACAGGTACTGACTTTTTGAAAACTTTGTCTAATCCGCCATTAGTTGTTTTCACAACTGCTTATGCGAATTATGCGATCGAAGGTTTTGAACTCAATGCTATTGACTATTTATTAAAACCGATTTCATTAGAGCGATTTATGAAAGCGGTCAATAAAGCAGTGGAACAAATTGAGTTGCAAAGAAAAGATAATGCAGCAACTGTAACCGTTAGTGATGATCCAAATTTCATCTTTGTAAAAGCAGATAAGAAATTGATCAAAGTTTCTTACGATGAGATCATTTATATTGAAGGTCTGAAAGATTATGTAATCATCAGACAGGACACTGGTAGAATCATCACGCTTCAAACGATGAAGAGTTTGGAAGAGAAATTACCGAAAGGTATTTTTAAAAGAATTCACCGATCATATATCGTAAATATGAATCGCATCAAAGCGATTGTAGGTAACATGGTTGAGGTTTCTGAAAAAGGTCAAGCCAAGCATCTTCCTGTTGGAAAAAACTATAGAGACGAGCTCTTGCAAATTATTAACAAGAATCGTTTATAAGCTCCTCTCCTGTTGAATTCTCTTATTCAAAAAAATATTGAGGAGTTCCTAAACACCACCGTTTATGATATTAGTATTGTAAACGGTGGTGATATTAATAATGCTTTCCTTCTACGTTCCGATCAGGGATCTTTTTTTGTAAAAACAAATCAAGCCAGTTTCGCCGATCAGATGTTCAAAACCGAAGTCAAAGGTTTAGAACTTCTTGCTGATTCTGGAGACGTTCGAGTTCCTAAAATCATTGATCAAAATTCAGTTGCCCATCATTCTTATCTCCTATTGGAATACATTGAAAACGGTGAAAAGAGTAAAGAATTTTGGGAGAACTTTGGGCATACTTTGGCTCAACTTCACAGGAATACTCAAGATCATTTTGGCTTAGATCATTCTAATTTTATCGGAACACTTTCGCAGTCAAACAATTATCATTTTGATTGGCCTTCTTTCTATATTCAAGAACGATTACTTCCTCAAATCGAACTTGCTAAAAAAACACAAGCAATTGATAATCAAACTATAACATACTTTGAGACTCTATTTAAAAAACTAGATAATCTTTGCCCTACTGAACCTCCATCCTTAATTCATGGTGATCTATGGAGTGGAAATTTCTTGGTTGATTGTAATTATCAAGCTGTTCTGATTGACCCTTCAGTGAGTTTTGCTCATCGAGAAATGGATATTGCAATGAGTAGATTGTTTGGAGGTTTTTCAAATGACTTTTATGCGGCTTATTTGGAGTCTTATCCTTTGGCTTCTGGATTTGAGGGCCGTCTGGGAATTTATCAATTGTATTATTTAATGGTGCATGTAAATTTATTTGGAGGTGGGTATTCGAATTCTGTTAGAAGTATTTTGAGGAAGTTTTTATAATAAGTTAGAATTGGTAACAACTAAAGAAGGCCTAAATTAAAAAATTCAGGCCTTCCATTATCTAACAAACAAAACCAACTAAAAACCAAATTGGACACCCAAAGCGTAGTTGAAATTATTCGTATAAGACTCGAATTTTCCGAGCTCTGGGTTTAATCTATATTCCGCATCTGAAGATGCAATGTTTCTATATTTTGTTCTGCTCCCTCGATTGTAAAGTACATTCAAATCTACCCATAAATTGTCGTTCACATGAATAGCCAATCCACCGCCGGTTCCGAGTTGAAATGCGGTACCATAAAATGAAGTTGAATTTTCATAATACTTATCATAATCCTCATCAGTCATCTTAGTACTAAAAAATGAAAGACCACCGATTCTTCCTTCCAAATAAGGATTGATCAATTTATCCTCCAATAAATAGTAACGGCCTAAAACATTATATGCGAAAAAACAGTCTTCTTCTTCTATCTCTATATCGAGGATTTCATTTTCATCTATTGCGACAGTTTGCATGTATGAATCCCTTGCATACATAGAAACACCAAACTGAGCACCTATGTAAAACTTTTTGAAGATCTCAGGTTTGAACATATAGCTGAGTCCAAATCCTTTAGGATGAGCATCTAGATTATTCTCATAATCATTGAGTGGCTGCATATAATTAAATTGGAACCCTATGTAATTTTGCGCTTCTGTCTGAAGACTCAAGCAGGAAAAGAAAAAAAGCAGAAGTATTGTAAATTTGTTCATTTTATTTGCTTTTGTATTGCTAAATTAAAACGCTTTTGATGAAGTAAAAGCTGTTTTATAAATAAAAAAGAGATCTTTTAGAACCTTATGATGGCAAATACACGTAATACATTAAGACATGGATTTATTCATAAGTTATGTAGATCCTTCACATATAAGAATAATAAGAAAATTTCAATTACTTTGATTTTCAGCATATTTTAACCAAATTTGTGTACATTTTAATGTTTAGAGTATGATTAAACCCATCCTTTGGACGGATGAGCATAAATTAATCATACATAAAACCTATAATCGCTTTTGACTTTTAAAGATTTTAATTTCGAACAATCTCTACAAGACGCCCTTCAAACAATGGGTTTCATAGAGCCGACTCCTATCCAGCAACAGGCGATTCCAATCATTACAGAAGGTCATGACATCATTGCCTGTGCCCAAACCGGAACAGGAAAAACTGCCGCATTTTTGTTACCTATTCTAAATCGACTAGCTAAAAATAAAAAAGCGACCACTGATATCGATACTTTAATCATTGCTCCTACTCGAGAGTTAGCACTTCAGATTGATCAGCAGATTGAAGGGATTGGATATTTTCTTGGTGTGAGTTCCCTTCCTGTTTATGGAGGTGGAGATAGTGATTCTTGGACAAGACAAAAAAGCGCTTTGACGCAAGGAGCTGATATAATCATTGCAACTCCAGGTCGATTTATTTCGCATCTTAATCTAGGCTATGTTGATCTAAGCAAGGTGAAACATTTAATCCTTGATGAAGCGGATAGAATGCTTGACATGGGTTTTTATGATGATATCATGTTGGTGGTTTCAAAACTATCTAAAGAGCGTCAGACCTTACTATTTTCGGCTACAATGCCAAGTAAGATTCGGGTTTTAGCGAATACCATTCTAAAGAATCCCAAACAAGTAAGTATTGCAATATCGAAACCTGCTGCAGGTGTTTTGCAAGGCGCTTATATGGTTTATGATAGTCAAAAAATTCCTTTGATTGAAAGCTTACTAAATGGAAAAGCGAATTATCCGAGTATCATCATCTTTACTTCGACTAAGCGGATGGTTCGAGAAATTAATGGTGCTTTACGAAGAAAGGGATTCAAATCTTTAGAAATATCTTCTGATTTGGAACAAAAGGAAAGAGAAAATGCACTGAAGCTTTTCAAAAGTAAACAAGTACAAATTTTAGTTGCTACAGATATCCTCGCCAGAGGAATTGATATAAAAGAGATCAGCCTAGTGATTAACTATGATGTTCCTGGTGATGCGGAAGATTATGTTCACCGAATCGGGAGAACTGCAAGAGCAGATTCTACTGGTGTTGCATTGACTTTCATTACTGAAAAGGATCAACATAAGTTTAAAACCATTGAAGACTTGATCGAACAGACCGTTGCTAAGGCTCCGAATCCACCTGAAGTTGGAAAAGGCCCTGAGTATAATCCTAGGGCTTTTAAAAAGCGAGGTGGTCCATATCGTGGTAAAGGTGGTGGCGGAGGTGGTAAGAGAAAGCCTTTTAAGAAAAAGCGGTATTAGGAAAACAGTTCAAAACTTTTCTTATAATTATTTCTGGATATTTTAATGGAAGGGCAAGTTGTAAACTTGCTTGCTTAATACTTATGCTTTCTAATAAGTTAAAACCTTTTGTGGCTTCTTTGACAGCACTTAGGAGCCAAGCTAAAGTATGTTTATAATATAATTCTTTCTGGAAACTTTGAATGGCATTTACATTCTTCGACTTTGCTCAGAATGACATTTGCCATTATATCTTACAACCATTTACAACCTTCCTAATCCTTCAATTATATTCCGGACAAGCTTAAAAGAGAATAGCCCTAAAACATAAGAAGCCGCATCGTTAGATGCGACTTTCTTAGAACAAATTATATAAATCCTATGAACATATCCGTAATTGCCCCTGAACCGGGGAAGGTCATCTGTTTATACTTTTTCTCTTATCTGAATAATTCTACTTTACTAGTATAAACACCTTTATCACAAATGGCAGTTACTAA
>CAKZTD010000041.1 GCA_937921595.1 uncultured Saprospiraceae bacterium | reverse complement strand
ACAAAGTATGCCCTAATATCGATCGTTAGTAATAGGTTCTTACTCCGGCCGAGTATAAGTTACTATATCGATTCCGATTCCATTAGGATCTACGATCGTAAAGTGTCGATCTCCCCAGGCCTCATCTCTGAGCTCTATCGCAATGTCAACGTTTTTAGCTTTTATGTTTCGATAGTATGCATCAACATCATCGACCTCTATTGTTAGATAAGTGCCTACGCCACTGGAAGCCTTCTGAAAAATTGGTTTTTGACTGGGATGGCTGGCCAAGAGAAAGCTGATTTCTGCAGATTTATCAGGTGTGTGCATGAGTACGTAGAACTCATTTTCAAAACTTACTCCAAAGTTTAATACGTCGGTATAGAACTCTTTAGAAGCTGCGATTTTTTCTGTGATAATACCTGCATTCATTTTCATTTTTGATTCCGTTTGAGCATTCAATGTTCCTATTAAGGTTATGAATGCGGTTAACAATATGATTCTCATTTGTAATTATTTTTGATACTACGAAGATGAAATCAAGGTTATCGGCATCATTGTAAAAAACGGACAAAGTCAAACGAAAGCATCTGAAGGCGTCACGCCATAGAAGGTCTTAAAGCTCTTTATGAAATGAGCCTGATCATAGAAGCCAACATCATAATATATTTTGTTCTCTTTGAGACTTTGTTTCGAAGGTTTAGCATTGAGGATATGTTGGAACCTTACGACATTGGCAAAGGACTTGGGTGTCGTGCCAATGTACTGATTAAATTTTCTGCGAAGTTGTCGAGGACTTAATCCAGCAATCATTTCTTTCTCTATATCAATATTCCCCTTTCTCGAGAGTATTTTGAATACTGCTGTGTAGAACCTATTGTCAATATTCGCTAAGGATAAGCGTGGTAGGAAGGATTCAAATTTTACATTTAACTGTTCAACAAAGTTGTTGCTGTTTTCAAATGTTGTTAGCCAAGAAGCAAGGCCCAGTTCGACCATACTCAACTCTTGAAATTTATTGGAAAGGGTTTTTGAGTTGATGTTGAAGAATAGGTGAAAAAATGAAGGCAGAAATCTAATGCCTATATAGTTGAAGGATGTTCCTAATTCAAATTCAGTATACTTTCTGCAAAAACCCATGACAAAACTATTGCTTGGGTTTTCAGATTCAAAGAATATATCGATGCAGCCATCTGATACGACACGATACTTGTATGATTGATCCAGTGGTTGGTTGGTTTTTAGCTGCCAGTAACAGTAGATGTAGTTCTTTAAGTTTGTTGATGGAGTGTATTCTTTGTATGAGATATGATGATTACTCAATTGTACCGAAGGTTGAATGGGTCGAAAGAGCTTCTTTATTGAATCGATTTCCTTCATTGTTACAAGTAGTTACTTATTTCCTTGGTTTCTTTTTGTTTTTAAATATTCCGTAATTTCTTCGAATGTACCTACCCATATTTTGTCTCGATTAGAGTCTAAAAACTGTAGCATTTTTTCATGAGCTTCTTTGGAAACAGTCATGTGCTCCGCTCCAATTCCATGAAAGGTTAACGTGCTAAAAGTTTCAAGTTCTATAATTTTCTGGATATACGATATAAGTTCGTCAGCTCCATGATTATTTGGCGCCCATGATGGTACATCATATAAATCGATTTCGGATATTTTTTTAAGTTCATTTTGTTCCTCTGAACTGGCTCTTGCAGATGGAAATTGGGACGAAACAAATCCTACATAACTTTCTCCTCCTGCAAATTGGTGTGAGCAAGGATAAGCAAAAGTTCGTGTATTATGACCGTCCATTTCAGTAAGTAAGGTGTTAGCTAAGTTGATTTCCTCAGCTATTTCTTTGGAAGTGTAATTGTCGAGATCATATTCGTCTTTTACCCATTCCATGTCTATTCCTGATTTCTGACAGGGATGATAAATTGTATGATTTCCTAATTCATGGCCATCTATTGCTAATTTTTCCCATTTGTCTTTTTCGGCAGAAAGTGAGGGTGAAGATAAAGTTGGATAAAATGTGGCTTTGAATTTATACTGTTTTAGTATTGGTGCTACTGTGTTAACATGGCTTGATAGGCCATCGTCATATGTCAAGGCAATAGCTGATTTAGCTCCGTTCGGCCACTTGAATTCTTCCTTTTTTTGTCCACATGAAGATGTGATAATGAATATAATCAGATAGGTTGATAAAAATTTCAAATCATTCATTGTTGAAATGTTTTATATAATTGATTCTAACGATTTCTACTCGCTATAAAAGCTGAATCCTAAATTATTAGTAATTCGTTTTTGTTGTTTGTCGCTTGAAAAAATGAAGTCGCTTTTTTAGCTACCACTTTTTTGATAGTGCGAGTTTTCCTTTTTGCTTGTGTGTAACGAATTCTGATATCCGAAGTTGATTACCATGAGTATAGAACTTTGTTATTTAAAAACAGGAATAAACTTTGTTTTCAAATCTGGCATTTCTGGAAATTCGTCTAATGGAAACATTGGCCGTTGGATTCTTTTATATTCTAAGCGTTTTAAATCTTGGTCAACCCCGCCAGGTGTTAGAGCCATTAGCCAATCTTTTTGGATATTAAATAATTCAGGAACGAGATAACCAATCTTTACAAATACGATATCAGAATTCCTAATGTCTAATCCCAATTCTGCGAAGTCCTTTTCATAATGATATGGTTTCCTTTTTTTTGTAACGATGACTTTGCAATTATTAATGCTCACTACAACTTCCACTTCTGCATTTTTATCGCCCTCTTTAATTGCTTCAACTATTCCTGTTAATTTTATCGGAGGGGAATAGCGATTGTCTACTTCAGCTCCTACAAATGCAGAAACTTTTCCGCCCTTGCCAACCTTCATTGCTTCTTCAATTAATTTCGGTCCAGGTATTGAAGCGTAAATTGTATTTGGTGAAGTCTTAGCGTTTAGGTCTTTGTGATTTAAAATTTCATTCAAAGTCCAAGTCACATCACCTGCTCCTCCAGCTGTAGGGTTGTCTCCCATGTCGCTTATAAAAAATGGTCTACTTTTACTTTTAACAGCTTTTTGAATGGCATCTTCCAATTCGGTTGTTGGAGCTACAAACTCAAACTTATCTCTAGCATCCCAAAAAGCATTAGCTAACTTTTCGGCAGCAGCAGCTACTTTTTCTTGATCATCTCCCACAGCCATAACAACTCCATGATTTCGAGGTTCATCTGCCCAAGGGTAACCCATCCAAATGGCAGCATCAATAACTCCTTCATCTTCTGTTAAAGGCTGAATATTGGCATAAATGCTTTTTCCCGGCTCTACTCTAGTGCTTGTTTTCTCTCCAGGCAAAAGAATCGGAACTTTAATACGAGCTTTATATTTTGGTTTGCCTTTTTTGCTTTCCAATCTTTCGAGCAAGTTTTGAGCCGCGCGTTTTTTGGAATCCATGGCATCCTCATGAGGTGCCATTCGATAACATGTAATCAAGTCTGAGTTTTCTGCTAAGCGATTGGACACATTTCCGTGCAAATCCATCGAAGTTGAAATCATCGTTTCCTTACCAATTACTTCTCTTATGCGAGTTATAAAGTCTCCTTCTGGATCGTCCAATCCTTCCACGCTCATTGCTCCATGAATGTCTAAAAAAAGACCATCATAAGGCAAATCTTCTTTTAATAATTTCAAGGTTTTACCAACTAAAGATTCGTATGCTTCGTGTGTAACTATTCCCCCTGGCAATGCATGACCTTTAACTGTAGGGATCCATTCGGCTCTACCTCGCAGCTCAGCTGTTTCTGCTAAAAAAGGATATAAAAAGAATACTCCCTCTTTATATCTAGCATGGAAAGCTTCTTCTTCTGTTTTAGCTGGAGAAAATGTACTTGATTCTATTGCGATTCCAGCAATAGCAATTTTCGGAAGTTTAGCTTCCTTTTTATCACATGAAAAAAGAAGAACTAATAAGATACATAGGCCTAAGCGAGTTGAGATATGGGACATTTTATTGTATAGCTTGGTGATCAATAATGAGGTTTAGTACTTTGTTCTTTTTTTATTTTAATGTATTACAAGGCACGTGCTTTCTTCTTCTTCGAGTACATAGTTTACATTTTTATTTTCTTGATATGTAAATATGTCTCCTTCTTATCTATCAGCTTTTCATCGGAGTATCCTAAAAGTACGTCTCTATAATAGACATTCCAAATACCGTTGTCTATTTCCTCTGCACCGATATTTTTGCCTCTGGCTGCAGACGATGCAAACAAATAATTATACGCTCCACACCGTGTAGCTCTATTTTTACACACTTTTGTTTTTCTTCTCTAAAATTATGGATTTAGCAATTTTCAGATTCTTCAGGAGCTAATTCCCAAAAGGTGTCAGATTTATCTTCGGGTCTATCCAAACAGGGAAAATCCTTTTCAACCAACAAATGAAGTTGTTCACCATTATTGAGATCAATATTAGTTTCCATTCCTACTTGATTGCTATCAAACCACTCAGTCGCTTCGTTTTTTGGAAGAGATATAATCAAAGAATTGTTTTGTAAAACAGCGTCTAAACCCTCAGTATCGTTGCTTACCTTTAATGCAAATTTGAATATTACTTGAGTAGGAAACTGTATGCTTTCCTCCACTAATCCATGTTCTTGCAATAGTACAATCTCTGATTTACGTACTCTTATCCGAATACTATTGTGGGTGGTCCTCAATTTCATGTTTAACTAAATTTATCTAAAATAAAATTGTAGAAATTATTTAAATAGTAAGTGGGTATCTCTCTTTGATGCA
>CAKZTD010000040.1 GCA_937921595.1 uncultured Saprospiraceae bacterium | reverse complement strand
GTTTATTCTTTTGACTTACCTGTTGAAAATAATTATACCGTTACACCAGAAAGAGACGATAATCCTTTAAATGGAGTTTCTACTTTCGACCTTGTAAAAATCAGTCAACACATTTTGAATGTCGAAACTTTAGCTACGCCTTACAAAATCATTGCCGCTGATATTAATCATTCAGGAACGGTAACTACTCTGGATTTAGTAGAACTTAGAAAACTAATCTTATTTATCGATTCCGAATTTTCAAACAACGCCTCTTGGAGATTTGTGGATGCCGGCTTTGTATTTCCTAATCCAGCTGATCCTTTCCAAACAAGTTTCCCTGAAGTTTACACCATCAATGATCTTAGTGAAAACATGTTGGCAGACTTCGTTGGGGTCAAAGTTGGTGATGTCAACTGCAGTGCAACTGCAAATGATTTCGCAGGAAGTAGCGATGATAGAAACAATGGCGAAAGTTTAAATTTCTTCCTAGAAGATCAAAGCTTAAAAGCTGGTCAAACTTACACGGTTAACTTTGATGTAAAAGAAGTAAAAGACCTTCAAGGTTATCAGTTTACTTTAGCTTTTGATCAAAATGCTTTGGCTTTTGAAAATATTATTCCTGGAGAATTTGAAGGCATCAATGAAGGCAATTTCGGAATGAATTTCATCAACCAAGGTATCATCACTAGTAGCTGGCATACAACAGAGATGTTGAACATTGAAAATGCAACTGGTTTTAGCTTAACGTTTACGGTATTAAAAGATGCACAACTAAGTGAGTTGATTAATATCAATTCAAGATACACTAAAGCTCAAGCTTATTTTAATAAAGAATTTTCTGATGTTTCAATTGCTTTCGAATCCGAAAATGGAATCGCATTGAATCATTTCCAATTATTTCAAAACCGTCCAAATCCTTTTAAAGGAACAACAGTTATCAGTTTTAATTTACCTAAAAATGAAGTAGGAACTTTGACCATTTACGACCTCTCTGGAAGAATAATCGAAGTGATTCAGGACGAATTCAACAAAGGGTATAACGAAGTTGATGTTAATCGTGTCGACTTGTCGGGACATGGGGTATTTTATTATCAGCTAGAAGTTGCTAATCATACAGCAACTAAAAAGATGGTGCTCTTAAAATAGCCTGTCAAAAGCGTCTATGCTTTTTGACAAAACAATTTGACTTTTTTTTCATGAGATCAATATGTCAAAGAACCTGCTCCGAGATATCAGAAGCAGGTTCTTTTTTTGATTTCTAATTACTAATAATAAATTGTTCAGCTATAACTCCTTGCGATGTATTAATTTTTAAAACATAAAACCCACTAGGAGCATGCCGTAAATGAATATCAATTGAATTGGATTCTTGATTAACAAGTAGTTGGTAAATTAATTGGCCATTCACATTAAATATTTCAACAGTTCTTATCTGTATATTATCAGTATTCAAAGTAAAAACCCCTTGATTAGGATTTGGTAAAACAGAGACATTCTTTTGACCAAGAAGATCATCAATACGGCTAAGAAAAGTAACTTCTGCAGTGATTTCTGAAAGGCAACCAGAAGCATCTGTAACCGTTACCGTATAAAATCCAGCATTTACATTTTCAAGGTCTTCTGTTTCCTCACCTGTATTCCACGAGAAGGAATAAGGAGGAAGTCCTCCTTGGACATTAAGATCAATTGATCCACCTTCATTTTCTCCAATTTGGGCTTCCGTATCAACGAAGATGTTCAAACATTCCGCAATACTCCACAATTCTACACCACGATCTCCATCATCAGCAGAGAAATATAATTTGCCATTAAAATTAGTAAAGCCAGAAGGATCGGAGCCAACAACACCAGAATAAATATCCGCAACAATAGAAATTGATGTATCATTATATTCCCACAACTCACGCCCATAATCTTGCGTAAATGTTCCAAAATAAAGCTTATCATTGAAGACAACGAGATCCCTAGGGTTACTGGCGCTAGGGCTTAAATCTTCTACCAGTACTAACTCATTTACAACTACATCATAGTAGACCAACTCTGCATTGGTCGCAGGTGTATATCTTCCGCTAAAAAATAATTTATCATTATAAACAGTCATATGCTGAGGATCTAAATTTCCAGCAACATCTGTTCGCTGAATAGTTGTTCCATTAAGAGGATTGTAACTATAAAGATCATATCCAAAGTTGGCTTGGAAAGCCCTAAAATAAAGTTGGTTATCATAAATAGCAAAAGACTGTGGGGCACTACCTTCTTCTCCTGGATTAATATCTGAAACTAAAGTCACTTCTTGCGTACTATGATTATACTTCCAAAGTTCGACTCCCACAACTCCATCATCTCCTTGAAAAAACAACTCTTCTCCAAAAACAAATAAGTCTTCAACTTTTCCATTTCCGTTTGGGTTTAAATCTATTACCATTGATGCAATATTTGTTACGGGGTCATAAACCATCAATTCATTTCCACTTACTTCGTCATAAGCTCTGAAATAAAGCAAACCACCGTAAGCAGTAATATCCGTAATATGTCCTGTATTATTTGGAGTGATAAATGAAGTTGCTGATATAGTATTCGTTACATCATCATAGACTTGTAAGCCATACCCTTCGACTGGGTCTACTCCTGAGAAATATAATTTTCCATTTAAAACCGTAAACCCATTCGGTGCATAATTACCAGGTACATCGGAAAGTATATCTACATTTCCTGTATTGGGATTGTATACCCATACCTCATTTCCGCTATTTATTTCTGTCGCACCAAAATATAATTTTCCATTATACTCCGTAAAATCATAAGGATCAGAACCAATCGTTTTTGTATTAATATCGCTGGCTAGTTCAATGTCCGAATCACCCGGTGTATATTTAAATAATTCTCTACCAACATTAACTTCATTTCCAGATAAATAAATAACACCATCAGCTAGAATCTCAATACCCAGGCCGTTGCTAAATCCATTGTAATCAAGCGTCGCTTCTTGTATCAGGTTTTGTGAATCATAAGAAAACAAGTAACGTTCAGTTTCGCTTGTCTTTGCTGTAAAAAATAATTTATTATCCGCAACAACCATCGTCCCTGGAAAGCTATCATCATTACCATTGGCATTTATATCTTCTACTAAACTTACGGTGTTGGTAGATGGATCATAAACTCTAAGCTCTCGACCAACACTTGCTGTTCTCGCCGAAAAATATAATTTCTCATTATAGGTTTTAAAATTACTTGGACTGCTGCTTCCTAATCCGGTATAAATTTCAGGAAAATCTAGCAATGTATTACTAGCTATATCGTAGACCCAAAGTTCTTCTCCTTGTCCCTGTTTAAAACCTTGAAAGAAAAATTTATTATCAAAAAAATGTAGGAAATTAAACGCGGGATAATCACCATTTGGACTATTGAATACGATGTTTTCTACCATAGCTGTAGTTGGGTCATATCGCCAAAGTCTACTATCATTATCACTGTTAGCGGTAAACCAAAGTTGTCCATCTACTTCCGTAAAAAAATTTGGATAACTATCTCCTGTAGGATTTAAATTTCCAAGGATAGTAACTTCATTTGAAATGGGATCGTACTTCCCAACTTCAGTACCAATGCTTGGAAACTCTGCAGAAAAGAAAAGTTCATTATTAAAAACTACCAAATTATAAGGTTCTTTTACATCCTCATTATTGATATCAAAAAGACGTTGGGTGCTATTATCGTCCGGGTTATGCACATATAGATAGGTATCATTTCCTGAACCATCTCTTGCATTAAAATAAACCTTGCCATTTAAGGCAATTGTTTGATTGATGTTACTCCCTATCTCATTCGAATAGATATTGGCAACGAGTTCAGAGGTTCCTTGATCTAAGTTATATTTATAAAGCTCTTGTCCATGAACACCATCATCGGCACTAAAATATAGAGCATCATTTAGCTGACTAAAACCAAAGGGATCCGAGGCTGCAGGCTCTTGGTTAATATCTCTTTCAAGAACAACTTGCGCAGATAGAGTAAAGGAAAATAGCGTAAAAAAAAAGGTAAAGTATTTCATTTGGTAGTATTTACGATTGTCGAGAGAATAATACTGATGACAGTGTAATACAATGTCATCAATATCTCACTACAAAAATAAAAGCTATTCTTGAGAAATCCTTCACCTTTCTGGGTGATATTATTCGGCAGCTTTCAACTCCACTACCAAATCATCCTGCTGTACCAATGTCCGTTCTTTAATATAAACCTTCTGAACAACACCAGCCATCGGAGCTGTAATCGTCGACTCCATCTTCATCGCTTCAATAATAAAAAGCGGAGTATTCACTTCAACAACATCGCCTTCTTTTACTAATATTTTCGAAAGATTCCCTTGTAATGGGGCACCAACTTCCGAAGGTCTAGAAGCTTTTAAATGTGCAATTACTTCTGACTCGATTGACTCATCTTTGATTTCAATAGTTCGAGTTTGACCATTGAGACTAAAAAGAACTAAGCGCATTCCCAGCTCATTCGGCTCCGTAACATTAAGGTATTTTATCAAAATCGTTTTCCCAGGACCTAGTTCAACCAAAATTTCTTCATTAGGTTTTAACCCATAGAAAAAAGGAACCGTCGGCAAGTTTTTAATCGCACCAAATTTTTCAAAATGTTCGTAATAGTCTCTGTAAACTTTTGGATATAGTTTATAAGAAATAAAGTCCAACTCCGTTACTATATTTCCAAATTCTTTTTGAAATTCCTTAAACTCTTTATCAAAATCAACAGGCTCCAAATGAGCATTCGGTTTGTTGGTGTAAGGCTTTTCTTTATTTAAAATTAGCTTTTGAATTTCTTTCGGAAAACCACCTTCAATCTGGCCAAGATCTCCACGCATCAATGCTTTTACACTATCTGGAAAAGCAAGGGTATTTCCTTTTTCTAAAACATCCTCTTTCGTCAAATTATTCGCAGTCATAAACATCGCCATATCTCCAACGACTTTTGACGAAGGTGTCACTTTTACAATCCCACCAAAAAGATCATTGACAATTCGATAATTTTCTTTGATGGTTTCAAACTGATCTTCCAAACCTAAACCTCGAGCTTGAGGTCGAAGATTTGAGTATTGACCTCCAGGAATTTCATGTTCATAAACCTCTGCACTACCCGATCGCAATTCCGATTCAAAAGGATAATAATATCGTCTCACTCCTTCCCAATAATTAGAAAATTTATTCAGCGATTTAAGATCAATTGATTGCTCCCTTTCCTGACCTTCTAACATCGCAACCATGGAATTAAAATTAGGCTGTGAAGTCAAACCAGACATTGAACTGATTGCTACATCGACTACATCAATACCACTTTCGATTGCTTTCAAATAAGTGGTAGATTGAATGGAAGAAGTATCATGGGTATGCAAATGCAATGGAATATCAATTACATTTTTCAGTTCTCCAATCAAATGTTCAGCAGCATATGGTTTTAATAATCCAGCCATATCTTTGATCCCTAAAATGTGAGCTCCTTCATCTTCCAATCTTCTCGCTAAATCAAGATAATACTGAAGATTAAATTTTGTCTCATTCGGATTCATCACATCACCGCTATAACAAATACAAGCTTCAGCCAAAGCATCCGTTCGTTCGCGAACCGCATGGATACTTGTCTTCATCGCTTCCACCCAATTCAGCGAATCAAAAATCCTAAACACATCCATTCCTGTTTCTGCTGCTTTCTCAACAAAAGCTTCCACTAGGTTATCAGGATAAGCCGCATATCCAACAGCATTGGAACCTCGCAACAACATTTGAAGCAATACATTTGGCATTGCTTTTCGAAGCGCTGCTAATCGTTGCCAAGGATCTTCTTTTAAAAACCGAAGCGATACATCAAAGGTTGCTCCTCCCCAAACTTCCATAGAAAACAAATCTCCTCCATGATGTCGAGCATAACTTTCTGCAACTTTTAGCATATCAAAAGTTCGCATTCGCGTTGCCAAAAGAGATTGATGTCCGTCTCGAAATGTCGTATCTGTAAAATGAATTTTCTTTTCTTTTTTCAACCAATCACAAAAACCTTCTGGTCCTAATTCATTTAATAAATCCTTGGTCCCTTTTGGAAAAGATTTAGATGCATCAAACGCCGGAACTTCCGCTTTTATAAAATGTTGCCGGTCATCTATATATTTGACATCCGGATTTCCATTGACAATTACCTTAGCCAAATATCGGAGCATTTTCGTTCCTCGATCTTTCCACCCTGGAGGCTTGAGCAAATCTTGTTGCTCGCCAATAAAGTTTACGGTTGCTTCTCCATTTTGAAAAGTTTCATTTTGTAAAAGATTCAACAAGAAACCGATATTCGTTTTGACGCCTCGAATTCTAAACTCTCTAAGTGCTCGGTGCAAACGTTGTGAAGCTTCAGAAAGGGTTCGCCCCCAAGCCGTCACCTTTACTAAAAGGCTATCAAAATATGGAGAAATCTTAGCTCCCGGATAAGCACTTCCTGCATCCAATCGGATTCCAAAACCAGCAGCAGAACGATAAGCGATCAAGGTTCCATAATCAGGTTTAAAATCCGCTATTGGATTTTCCGTAGTAATTCTACATTGAATAGCAAAACCTTTACAAGTAATATCTGATTGTTTTCCAATCATGATTTTCGGATGAGATAGTGGATAACCCATCGCTATCAAAATCTGAGAACGTACAATATCTATTCCTGTTACTTCTTCTGTAATTGTATGCTCAACCTGGATTCTAGGATTGACTTCTATAAAATATATTTGTTCGTTCTGATCGACTAAAAACTCTACCGTTCCAGCATGCGTATAGTTTACATGTCTGGTAATTTTTAAAGCATAATCATAAAGCGATTGTCGAGTGGATTCTTTTAGATTCATTGCCGGAGCAACTTCTACGACTTTTTGAAATCGCCTTTGTACCGAACAATCTCTTTCGAAAAGATGAACTAAATTTCCATGTTTATCTCCTAAGATTTGTACTTCAATGTGCTTAGGATTTTCAATATATTTTTCTAAAAAAACAGTATCGTCGCCAAAAGCAGTTCTGGCTTCTCCTTTTGCTTCATTAAGTTCTGTAATTAAATTTTCTTCCGAACGTACCACCCGCATTCCACGACCGCCTCCTCCTGAAACTGCTTTGACCATAATCGGAAAACCAATTCTCCTCCCTTCTTCGAGGACAATTTCATCTGATGACAATTCTTTTTGGCTATCTTCAATCAAAGGAACATCAACCGCTCTAGCAATATTTTTCGCAGCGACTTTATCTCCTAATTGATCCATCACTTCAGGAGCTGGACCAATAAATATTATTCCTTCTTCTCTACAACGTCTGGCGAAGTGTACATTCTCAGAAAGAAATCCATATCCAGGATGAATCGCATCGACGGCATGTGCTTTAGCCGTTTTTAAAATAATCTCAATATCCAAATATGGTTTTAGTGGATCGTCTTTATCTCCGATTTGATAAGCTTCATCTGCTTTGTATCGGTGTAAAGAATAACGATCTTCGAAAGTAAACATCGCCACTGTTCGGATTTTCAATTCTGAAGCAGCTCTAAGAATACGAATGGCAATTTCGCCACGATTGGCAACTAAGAGTTTTGTGATCGGTGTAACGGGAATACTCATGAACATTGTTTTAATAAAAGACATAGCCATTTATCGACTAAACCTCAAGGAAAATTTAAAAATTTGGATTGATTTGGATAGTGAAGGAGGTCAAAGATATTAAATTTATACCCCGATAGCCAGAAAAAGAAAATGATTTTCTATTCTTTGGCCATTTACTTACAAGCTCAACAATAAATTGTAATAAATATTTTTTAAATTAGAACTTCCTAAAAGCTAAACAACATAATTTAATCCGACAGGAAGACTATTATGTATTTAAAGACTCCCTAGTCAATTTCAAATATATTTATTGCTCAGTGTTTTCAAACATCACTGAAAGCTAGCTTATTACAAAAAACCAGCAACCCAATGGGAGATTCCATTCGTGCTATTCTTATCGATGACGAATTAGATAGTTTAAATGCTATAGAAGAACAGATTAAGCTTTACTGCCCTACCGTAGAAATTGTCGGAAAATTCGACAACTCTGTTCTTGGTCTAGAAGCAATTCTTGCAGAAAAACCCGGCTTAGTTTTTCTAGATATCGAAATGCCTCAGATGACAGGTCTAGAAGTAGCCAGCAAGATTCAGGACGACGGGATTCACATTATTTTCGTCACAGCTCATGCACGTTATGCGATCAGTGCTATTAAGTTGAGTGCATTAGATTACATCCTCAAGCCCATGGATGTCGATGAATTAAAAGAAGCCATAGAAAAACTCCATCAAAAAGTTGACAACGGAACACCTGCTACGGAAACCAACCGAAGTAAAGTGATTGGTAATCTAGTCAGCAATCTTCACAACAATTCCTTTTCTCAAGATACAGTTATCCGTTTGCCAGATGACAAGGGGATTTCTTATGTAAAAATTAAAGATATCGTTCGATTAGAAGCGCAAAGAAATTATTGCCTCTTTTGTTTTGTCGATGGCAGTACGATGCTTGTTTCCAAAAACATTGGCTATTATAAAGATGAGTTAGAGTATTATAATTTTGTTCAATCTCATCGATCGCATATCGTCAACTCTGTCCACATCAAAAAATACATCAAGGTTGATGGTCACCAACTCATCCTCACAGATAACAGTAATGTTCCTGTCTCTAAACATTTTAAAGATAACTTTTAGACATAAATACTCCTCTTTCAATCGAGTCCAAGTAAAACATTCATTCAAGGACTTCTATCATTCGTACAACCGAAAGGTCTACTTGTACATGCAGCAGTGTTTTTCTAGAATGCAATAATTAATTTCAGAGGTCTTATTTTTTAACCACGTACATCCGATTTTATGCTCCCGAAGGAACATCCCCTTCTATGTCAGGGAGCACCCTAAATTCAATGTACAGCATAAAAACATCTCTATTTATGGCACTTACAATTTTTAATCAAAGCAATTTGCAAGGTAAAGGAAACGAAGCTCCAACTAATTTGTATTACGAAAAAGATCGACAAACTGTCATCAACCAACAAGGTGCGGTCACGGTAGGACTTATTAATTATACTTTTCAGGGAAACGAAATTACTGTATTCGCTGCAAAAGATAATAACAATCAAATATTAAACTACTTGGCTCTCCCCTGCCCACCTTATTATCATGAAACGAATCCTGCAGCTTTTCCTGGAAACGTATTAGTCTAAACACAAAAAACCAAAAAGAACATGCCACACACTAAAGCAACCAGATATTCTGGTTATGATAACAGTAAAAAACAAGCATTCAACAATTTGATGGATAACCCAGCACTTGGTTATAAGGCTAAAAAATATGAAGTTTTGCTTTCAGATCTTCAAGCGGGTATTCTAAAACATCCAAAAAGGAACTGTATCAAATACTTATTCGTCACGTTTAGTGATCATCTTGAAGCTAGGAAGTGGATCGTCAGTTTCACACCAAAGATCACTCCTGCAATTGATCAACTTAATGAGCTTTCTAAAAGTTTTAAGCAAGAAAAAAGTAAAGCTATAGCTGATCCCATCATCACTTTCTCTTTGACCAATAATGGTTATGATTTTCTAGGATTACCTGAATCAATCAAACCAAATGATGAAGCCTTCTTAGGAAACTTGAATGAGCGGTTAAAATTTAGCAAAGAAAAGACTAAGGATTTTTTCAAACAAAATGAAAATATTCATGCCATCATAATGATCGCAAACGATAGTGAAATCACAGAAAAATTTATCTCCGCACAGCTTACAGCTCCAAAAGATTTAATAACCTATTTTAAGCAATCCGGATCTAATAAGGTAGAACCTTTTGGTAAGTCAAACTTTGAAGATGGAATTGCAAATCCTAAATTTTTCCCTACTGCTTATTCTAATGACGCTTCAAATAGTAATCTAAGTATAAATGATTTACCGCCATTAAAATTAGCCTTGGTTGTCGACCGAGGTGGCAATACGGATGCACCTGCCGGAAGTCTTGGTGCTTTCGCAAGATTTGAATTTAATAAAACAGCCATCAATAGTCTTGTCAAACAAATTAAAGACAAAACCAATGCTCCAAATAATGATCTACCAGAAGCACTTATTGTTGGTCGATTTAATGATGGCACTCCCCTCACACTTTCTGATCAAAAAACCAACACACCGACGAATGATTTCAATTATAAAGAAGTGATGAATTCGGTAGATAACAATGAACCTTTAGACGATCAACAAGGAAGTCGTTGTCCATTTCATACTCATGCTCGAAAATCAAACCCAAGAATTGCTGGGAGTGAAAACAAAAAGATTGTACGGCGAGGTGTTTATTATTCTGAAAATGCTAAAACTCAGGGTTTGCTATTCGTAGCTTATCAAAATAGTTTGATCGAGCAATTTGAATATATGGTGAATCATTGGATCATGAATCCTTTAATCGAAACAGGAGGGGAATATAAAGCTGGAAATTTTAAAGACTACCAGGTGGAAGAAAATGAAAAGACGCAGCACATATATAAACATAGTGGCGTGGACATGATCTTTGCAAAAAAAGGAAGTCATTATTCAATTCCTACCCAGTGGAATCACAGTGACCCTAAAATGGCAAATATCGAAATTGAAAATGAACTCGTTGATTTTGAAGGAGGGATTTATTTCTTCACTCCAAGTATTTCCTTTTTAAAAAAAATCACCGTTTTTCCAGACAATCTCCTCAGCCAACAAAACGGATTAATTCAGGCAGCTTTCGATATTAAAAAAGAAAAAGCTATGTCTAAAACTAATTTTAATTTCGGGAGCATCATGAACTTTATTCCGAAAAAAGAGGAATCCGAAAAAAGTAAAAAAGAGCTGGATAAATTGTATATTAAGAATTGGACAAGGCTAGTAAAGAAAGACAAGGCCTAGTTTTACTCCTTGTAACGGAAACTACATTGTAACTTGAAAAGAATTAAACCACTTTTTTATTTAATACTCATCTGTCTTAATCCTGTCGTCAATCTGGCGCAGGATCAAGACATTTTATGGTACAATAAAATTGACGAAACGAATAACCTTAGCTCAGGAGAACATAATTATTACCACTACCATGACTCCGAAGGTTTTGTTTGGATCAGCTCTATAAATGGTCTTAATCGATTTAATGGCAATAAGGCTAAACAGTATCACCCAGATCCTCATGATTCAACATCCTTAGCAGATAAATTTATCCAAAGTACTTTTTTTGAAGACTCAAATAAAGACCTTTGGTTTGTCACCTACACAGCCATTCATCGTTACAATCGTAAACAGGATAATTTCGATCGCTTTTGGCTAACAAATGATGAAGGGAAAAAAATCACCGACAACTATAAAGCTTTCCATTTAGAAAGGGATAGTTTCCTTTGGGTTTATGCAGAACCTGATATCTATCGCGTAAACATCCGAGATCCTCAAAAAACAGAACACATCGCTCAATCTAATTTTGTTCATCATTTTGTCGGAGTTGATTCTCTTGGGTTTTTAAGTCATATTTTTTCTTTAGATAATAAAAACGTAGGCCTCAATTTATTCACACTTAAGAACAACCAGATAACCAGCAAACAATACTTCCCTTTCATCGATCCTTTGAAAAAAGATTCTATCGAATTTCGTCAAGCACTTTTTGAAAATCCAGAAAACATTTGGCTTACTTCAAATCGAGGACTTATAAAATGGAATGCCATTCAGGATACTTTTTATATCCTAAATCGAATGAAAAATGCTTACGGTTCAGTCATTAAACTTGACCAGGAGAATTTACTCTTATCGATGGCTAATAATCAACTTTATAAAGTCAATAAAAAAGAACTTAGTTTATCTCCTTATCTACTCAAACCAGTAGACAATCCTTTGGCTACTTCATTCGATCATGAAATCAGGCATTTGTCATTAGATCGAGAAAAGGTTTTATGGATGACCGCTCACCCCAATGGAATAATATATACACATCTTGAAAAAAATAAATTTAAAAGTATACCCAGAAATGTTATTCCAAACCTTGGGCCTGATTTTAAGTTTGAAAACTTTATCGAAACCGACGACGGAAAAATTTGGGCGTTCCATAATCAAGGGCTTGCTATTTTCAGTCCAGACAAGCAATTAATCAGATCAATTAGTTGCCCAACTATTTATTATAATTGTGAATTTATTAATCATGGGTTTAAAGATCAAGATGGAAAAATTTGGGTCGCCTTAGATAATGGAATAGCATATTTCGATAATAAAAAAAATGGTTTTCAGTTTTTACCTAGTTCAAAAGGTCATAGTTTCTTATATATCTATCAATTAAAAAATGGAACGCTGTTAGGCAGTACACTTAACAAAGGTCTTTTTGAAATATCATCTAAAAAAGACAAGTGGACATTGAATCATATTTCAAAAGAGAAAGGATATACGACTATATTCGAAGACCGCCTAAACCAGATTTATGTTAATAAACAAAATTCAAGCATTGATGTTTTTGCTTTAAAAGAGGGGGCTATTATTAAACAGGATAGTTTAGATATCCACACTCCTGTCAATTGTTTTTATGAATCCAACGATGAGAAAACCTTATGGATTGGAACGTCTATCGGCTTAGGTAAATTTGACAAAAACAATCTACATAAGGTTATCCAATATTCAACTACAAAGGATTCTCTCCCCAGCAATAACATTCTTGGAATTATCCCCCATAACAAACATGAACTATTGCTCAGTACAGATAATGGATTAGCTTTTTATAATATAAAAACAAAAAGCGTTAAATCATTTTCTCTAGAAGACGGGATGCTTTCCAATCAGTTTAGCGAGTATGCTTTTCTAAAATTAAAAAATGGAGAGACTTGGTTTGGCGGACCAAATGGCATTACGATCGTTCCTGAAAAAGTTGTATCATCTTTCAATATTAATTCTCAAATCATTTTTTCAGATATTAAAATTAATGGTGAAATCCGGCAAGATTTATATTTTCAAGATTCGATTACTTCAAACATAAATCAAATTAAAGAAATCAATTTAGATTATACTCAAAATTCGATTTCAATCCAATTTAGAGCGACCGATTACTCTGCTCCAAATAATACCCAGATAAGATATAAACTAGAACTGGAAGGCGACAATGACAATTGGGCGTATACTGAAAAAGGAGAATCCGGTTCGATTTTATACCCGCAATTAAATCCAGGAAAATATACGTTCATAGCACAAGGAGCTAATGGAGAAGGACAATGGGGAATTGCCCGAATCATTCAAATAGAAATCCTTCCTCCAATCTGGAAAACCTGGTGGTTTATTTCCTTAGCTATTCTTGCTGGCTTAGGACTTATTTTATTCTTAGCCAAACTCCGAATCAACCAAATCCAGAAAACCTCAGACCTAAAAACCAAGATCGCAGAAAACAAAATGGCTGCTCTAGTTGCCCAAATGAATCCGCATTTTATATTCAATAGTTTGCAGTCCATCAATAGTTATATTTTAAAAAATGACAAACAACAAGCTAGCGAATACCTTGGTCGGTTTTCCAAACTTATGCGGATGATTTTAGAAAACAGTCGAAATTCTACGCATCCGCTTCAACAGGAAATTGACCTCCTGAACTTGTACCTAAAAGTTGAAGCACAACGCTTTAAAATCCCTTTCGAACACAGCATCATCATTGACGAAAATATTGATCCTTATGAAACGCTGATTCCAGCAATGATGCTTCAGCCTTTTATCGAAAATGCGATCTGGCATGGGATTTCTCATAAGACAGAAACTGGTCAAATCAAGGTAACCATCAGTAGTAAAAATAATCTACTAAAATGCGCTGTTGAAGACAATGGTGTTGGCAGAAAAAAAGCGGCTGAAATTTCCATTCAAAAAAGAAAATCTCATACTTCCAGAGCCACAGAAATCATCACTGATCGTTTAAAATTACTTTTCCCAAATGACCATGATCGTTGTACCATTGAATACATCGACTTATTTGATGAAAATCAAAATCCGACTGGTACTAGAGTAGAGATAGACCTTCCCTTTCTCGATGATGCTTAAAACGTAAAATACACGCTTATGTGTAGACACTTTCGTTCGTACAGCCAAACCAGTCATTCGTACATTCCGACTAAAGATTACCAAGAAAACTAGGGATATTGTTATTAACAATTCAATAAAAGGGAAGATTAAACAACCGAGGAAGTCTCGTTTGTATTCAAATTGAGATATATACGGTTTAAGCATACTGAAGTTTGTCAAAAACCTTGTTTGATTCTGCTTTTTGAACCTACCTTTTTGAGCAATTAAGTAGTCTTCAAAGACATTATCCAAACAAATTTAAAACAAATACTTCTCCCTTATTTTGAATAGTCGCACCCATTAATCTATCGATTAGTGGGTGTGTATTCAGAAAAACGGAGTCATTATAAAAAGTTTTACAGAAACATAAAAACTAGGACACTCAAGGTCATTTGACCTAAAGAATTATGTTTTAAAAAAGAAGAAATTTGTAACCCTGTATTAAAGTATGACAAGCAATTAAAATTTTTCATACGCCCCAAAAAACATTCAGATTCTTCTTTCTCTCTCAGAAGATAAGTGCAATCCCTAAATTGCTAAACTCTTCTATCTATCTCTCTACACTAGAAAAAAGTGTAATGTTCAAAGTCGTAGCAGTTGCAAAACTGCTGCGTTTTTTATTGTTCTAAAATAGATCTGAAGTTGCCCAAAGAATTGGTAGGACCTTTATCAACGGCAAGATTAACTAACCAATCAGGAATATTTCCCCCAGGGTTTGTTTTTAGATAATAGATAAGATCAATTTGATTATTTTCTTTTTCATGAAATTCCCATTGATTAAAATGATCTTTCATCAATACGATATCGTCTTTCTCCTCCCCATAACCAGTAACTGAAGTCGTTGTAACAATCCACCGGTTTTTGTATTCATCTTTTCTAATAACAGATTTCAAATAGGCTTCTCGATCACTCAATGGCCAAGGAAAATCAAATTTATAATAAGAAACAGATTCTAATTCATTCTTTTCCTCCACCATTCTCGATTCTGAACATTTATACATCCATTTTTGATAGAGATCTGATTGATTTAGCAATTCTATAATCTTAGGCATCGTAGTCTTTCTAATAGACATAATAATCTTAACTTCCTTTAGGTTTGAATTGATCAGGTCTCTTGTAAAAACTTGAATACCATTTTTTTCTTTTTTCAATTTCCAATCTAACTCATAGAATTGCTCTACTGCTAATTCCTGATTAGAAAACAACATAAAACATGGAAGAAGAAATATGGTGAAAATTAATTTCATTATAGATACAGGTTGAAAATTAAAAATACTAAATGACGGGTAAAATTTAGCCTAAAAACTTATTCCCTATGAACAACAAGACAAGTTAGCAGTTTGTTTGATCAGAAAAGTTAATAATTCGTGAACCTTTTATAAAACTACAGGAATCATGCTATATTTTATTCCCTTACATGGTTTAACGCTTCATTAATTTAGTTTCTGGCTAATATCAGACATAAATTTCACAATTTTGAACGCCTATCAAATACTTCGAATTTGTAAATCTACACAATTGTTTTTATCTTAAAAAACATAAAGAGCTATGTTTAATCTAGCTGTTCACGGGCTAGGCAGATTTAGTCCAATAACATTTAAAAAATGTATTATCATGAAAAAAGCACCTCACAACAATCCTTCCGTTCCCCATTACGCTAGTTTTCTTGAAAACGATGCTCCGAACATAGGTTTTCTTTTTAATGATGACGCACTTTCTCCTAATCACCCCTATAAATTGGACGAAGTAATAATTGGAGAAGAGGTTATGGGATCTCCAATTAATAACGATCAAATTAAGGTTTGTTACGAAATTGGAAACAGTTCTGAAATCGAAGACGCTTATGATATTGTCATTGAAGATTCGATTATGCCTTATTCAGAGAATGATCAAGAAGACGAACCTTTGATGTAACCTTTTCCTTACTCATGTTACTATATAAGTGAACCACAATTCTAACATTATGAAAAATGATTCACACCAGGCATTCCTGGAAAAATACAAAGAGATACATGAGCCATTCGTTCGTTATTGTCGAAGCAAGGCTTTCGGTATTTTGGAAACCGAGGATTTAGTTCAGGAAGCCATTCTTGCGACTTTAAAAAGCTTCGATAATATCCGAGATAAAAACCGACTCCTCTCCTACCTTATCGGCATTGTCAATAATCTGGTCCGTAATAAAAAACGTCAAGCAAAACACCAAGGTACTTGGAACGATTGCCTCTTAGAGCAATTAGAGTCAAAGGTTCCAAGTCCGGAAGTCGCTTTGGACATTCACTACCTACTACAAGCGATTGAAAAACTCCCTTCAAAACAACAGGAAGCGCTACTCCTTTTTGAGGTCAGTGGTTTTAGCATTCGGGAAATTGGCGAACTCCAAGAGAGTAGTGAATCAGCAACCAAAACTCGTATCAGTCGAGCGAGGCAAATCTTGAGAAAACAATTAAGTGATCAACCTAAGAAAACTTCTTTCTCTGCAACGATGGCAGCTTATGCTTCTATTTTACTTTAAGTAAACTTAATTGATCATGAACAGAAAAATTAATATCAGGCAGACCTTTCAGGCAATTCGAAAGATGCCTTTAGAAGTTTCTTTTGAACAGGTGGAACGATGGATTATAATCGAAACACCTAAGCCTATTTCTTTTTTTCAAAAAATAAAATCTATTCTAAAAAGATACTTCTAGACAAAAAATAAAAGACTACTTCCTTTCTTTAATTTTTACCGATGGACTCATGATTTCATAAGCATCAATTTCTAATTTTTCTTAGAACCTATTTAAAATCTATTTCTTAATCAACAAGAATTGGTAATGGCAGAGCTATGCCTTTTCTCAAGCATTTAATATTATGAATTACAAAAAAGAATTTCTCAAGTACAGTACTAAACACCTAAACAGATCTTCTGCAAGTACCGAAGACTATATTCAAAAAACACATGTAAACAACTGGCATCTCAATAACTTCACACCTAGCGTTATTGAAGAGCGCCAAATGAATGTCGCCCAAATGGATGTTTTCTCTAGATTGATGATGGATCGAATTATTTTTCTAGGCGTTGCCATCGACGATTATGTAGCTAATGTCATACAAGCCCAATTACTTTTTATGGATTCATTGGATTCAAAAAGAGATGTTCAAATTTACATCAACTGCCCTGGAGGATCTGTTACCGCAGGGCTTGGAATTTACGATACCATGCAATTCATTTCTCCTGAAATCGGAACCATTTGCACAGGTATTGCAGCCTCTATGGCTTCCGTTATTTTATCCTCAGGTACCAAAGGAAAACGCACCTGTTTGCAACATGGTCGTGTTATGATTCATCAACCTTCAGGTGGTATGCAAGGACAGGTTTCAGATATGGAAATCAATTATAAATTATTCAAAGAATTGCAATCAGAGTTGTATAATATTCTCAGTGATAACACTGGCCAAACTTATGAACAAATTGAAACAGATTGCGATCGTGATCATTGGTTCAGGTCAAAAGAAGCCAAAACTTATGGCTTAGTAGATGAAGTCTTGGTCAAAGAGAAAAAAGACATCAGCTAACTTATTCGAATACAAATATGAACTGAATATGGATATAAAAAAGGCCCCAGGAAATTCCAGGGCCTCATTATAAGGGAGAAAATATTAAAATTCGATTAAAAATTTTGTAAGATCAGCATTCCTTTAGAAAACTTCTGAGACCGGCCTTGCCGGTTGCTCAGATATGAGAAGCTAATAACACTCTTCATTTGTAATTTAAGGTCATCGGATTATAATTCACCTAATTGCGTTGATCGATTTGTAGATAAGAATGGATACAGAACACACTGTTTGCGAAATAGCTTTTATAGGGAACCTGAAAGCCTTTATACAAAGAAGGGTTTAAGTTTATTTTTTAGACCATTTAGCATGGTCTAAATTATAAACTTTGCCGTTCAATACAAGTATTTTCAATTTCGCAAATACAATGAACCCTATATGCCCATTCTATCTGTAGCAAAGATGCAGGTAAAATTGAGTTCCCATCATGCTATATTTGGACAAAGGTTTACTCATTTTAGCCATTTAACAATTTATAGTCATTTTATATGCCCCTTTAAGCAATTTAGCCAAATTAGCTCCTCTCTTAAAGATTAATACTCCATTTTCGCCATTTTCTTACTTTTTTTTGCCATTTTGATATAAGTAATCAACCCCAGCTACAACATGTAGTAGATGTTAGCAATTAAAACCATATGAAAAACCTCCTGATAACCAATTTACTGTTTATAATGCTCCCTCTATTTTCTTTTGGACAGTCTTCTTCTAAAATCGATTCTTTAATCCTTGAATTACAAACAGAAGAAACCGATACAGGAAAGGTTGACCTCACTAATAGTATTGCTTCTTATTATCGAAACATCAATCTCAAAGAGGCTGAAAAATATGGGCAGCAATCTTTAGAATTAGCAAAACGTATTGCTTACACAAAAGGTGAAATCAAAGCACTGTATACACTTAGTGTAATTTCCCGAATGCAAGGCAATATGGACTATGCTTTAGCTCTTGGAAAAATAGGATTATCTCTTGCTTCCAAAAATAAAAACTGGAGATGGACCGGCTCTCATAGTACAGCTTTGGGAAATACTTACAGCAGTCTTGGCATTTTTGATACCGCAATGATTTATTATATCGAAGCAACTAAAGCTTATGACCAAAGTGCTTTCCCAGAAAAAAATGCCAATGTTTACAACAATATTGGTAATATGCTCTACAAGCAAAAAAAAGATAACCTTGCCTTAGAATATTTGACCAAAGCATTAAAAATATACGAAGAGAGTAATCAAATGAAAAGCGCAGCGATGACGCTAATGAATCTTGGCAGAAGGGCAAAAAATGATAGCCTCGCAATGGGTTATTTTTTACGATCCTTAGATATTCATACTAAAAACAATAATGTCCAAGGTGTAGCTAGTGTAAGTATGAATATTGGGTCTCTGATGATGGCTAATAAAAATTACGAAGGAGCACTCCCCTATTATTCCGAAGCATTAATACTGGTTACTCAAGTTGGTCATAAAACAAAAATGGCAACAGCTCACAGTTCCTTAGGGAAAATATACTACAGATTAAATGATCAAGCAAAAGCTATTGAACATTACGAAGCAGCTATTGCTCTTTCTAAAAAATCCAAATTCAGAGAAGAGGAAAAGCAAACGTATAACAATCTGGCCCTTCTTTATGCTGATCAGAAAAACCATGCTAAGGCTTTTGAGTATTTAAAAACTTCCAGAGACATGGGAGACTCCTTGGTCAATGAAAAAAGTCTTGCGATCAGCTCCGAACTGGAAGCAAAATATAATGCAAAAGAAAAAGAGACTGAATTAGCACAACAACAATTGACTATTGAGCGTCAAAAAAATAATCGAAACAAATTACTCATCGGCGGCATCCTCTTACTCCTTGCAATCACTGCTGTTTTCCAAAGATATTATTATCATCAAAAAAGAAAAAAACAAGAAGCATTACTCGCTTTAGAAAAGAAAAAAACCGAAACCGAAGCACTACAAATGCTTGATGAATTAAAGACCAATTTTTTCGCTAATATCTCACATGAATTAAAGACTCCTCTCTCCATGATTATCACGCCACTCGAAGAAGCTTTATTAAAATCTTCGGATGACAATCTACTACTCGCTCATAATAATAGTAAAAAATTACTAAGGCTGATTAAAGAGATTCTTGATCTTTCAAAACTGGAAGCTGGACAACTCGAACTAAAAGAAACGCCTGTTTTATTAAGTCAATTGACTAGTCGTATTTTTCAATCTTTTCAGACACTTACAAAAAAACGAAAAATTGATTTTAGTCAACACTTTGACCTCCCTCAATACCTGAAGGTATCTTTGGATGTTGAAAAATTTGAAAAAATCTTAAGCAACCTACTTTCCAATGCGGTTAAATTTTCTAATGATGGTGGATCCATTCACATGGAAATCAATCGTAAAAAAACAGACTCAAAATTCTTAAGCATAAAAGTAATTGATTCTGGACTTGGAATTTCTGAGAAAGATTTAGAGCAAATTTTTAATCGTTTTTATCAGAGTGAACACGGAAAAAAAGCAGGAGGAACTGGTATCGGTTTAGCACTTTCAAAAGAACTAGCACTCTTATTTGGGGGAGAGCTCAAAGCCAGCAGTGAAGTAAACAAAGGAAGTGTTTTCACTTTAGAGATTCCTTTAAAAGAAGTAAAACACAATACGCCGATCAATGAGATCATTGATAAAGAGGAAAACTTCATCAATAAATTAATAGAAAAACAAGGCCAACCAATCCCTTACCATGCTGTTTTGATTAATGATCGAAAGGCAAAAATATTAATCGTCGAAGACAACGAGGAAATGTCAGATTTTTTATTAAAAATATTATCTCCTTACTACGATATACAAACTGCAGCAAATGGTAGAGAAGCTATTCAAAAAATAAACAATACCCAATTTGATCTTATAACTTCTGATGTGATGATGCCAGAGATGAATGGTTTTGAACTTCGATCTATCATTAGTAAAAATGATCAACTCAGACAAACACCTTTCATCATGCTGACAGCAAGTAGTCTTGAAAAAGACAAGTTAAAAGGACTCAGCTTGGGCATTGATGATTACATCACTAAGCCTTTTAACTCCAGAGAATTACTCGCTCGAATAAATAATCTTCTCAAAAACAAACAAGAAAGAGATCGTTTTCAAAAAGAAGATAAAGAACAGAATCAGCCAGAAACCGTTGATCATCAATTGTTAAAACATGCAGAAGAAATTGTCATGAAATACATCCATGATCCACATTTCAAAGTTCCCGATTTGGCAAAACAGATTGGTTACAGCCAAAGACAACTGACCAGAATCATCAAAAAACTTACAGGTCTTTCTCCAGTAAGTTTTATTCTAGAAATAAGATTGCAAAGAGCATATCAATTATTTCAGGATCGACAATTTTCTACCGTTTCCGAAATTCGATATGAAATTGGAATCGAAAGTGCCGCATATTTCACTACAAAATTTAAGGAACGATTTGGCAAGAGTCCTAAGGAATACTTGGTTTCTTAAAACAAAAAAACAAGCTTTTAATTGGTCAAATAAAACAAATGGTCAAGAAGCTCTTGGCTCCTTGACCACTTGGTAATTCATTAACTTAACTACTTATTAAGCCGTATGATAAATCCGACTAATCAAATTATTAATGATATAAGACTTAGACCTTGAATAAAAGGTATCCATCTCTTTGAGGTATCTGTGATAGAAAAAATTCAAAATCAAGCCTGCTAATAAAGCGACCAAAGTCGTATCAAAAGCAACATTAAGACTCTGAGTAATCTGAGGCATTCCTTCCGCCGTTTTAGCTAAGTGAGCCATCCCGATCGAAGAAGATAAACCAAGCAATGTACCGATAAATCCTAGCGAAATAATCGCTCCTAATAAATACCGAACCACTTCCAGATCACTTTCCATTTCTTCTTTACTGTTGTTTACTTGTGTGTTGAATACTTGTAAAGTCTCTCCAACATTCTGCTCATTACGGTATTGTGTACATGCTTTTTTGATAAAGTCACCGATCATAGAAAACTGGCCACCCTTCTCCAAACGCATGGTATTCAATTTGATCTGAGCTACTTCTTCTCTATTCAAAACCAATTGGTCTTGCTCTGGAAGTAATCCATATTTAAAAGCATTGAACTCTTGCTTAATGTGCTTACGTTTTCCAGATAATTCGAAATAACTATAAACAAAAACAGCATAAATACTTGCTTGAATATATCCTTGAGAGTTTCCTCCAAAAAGTTCTAAAAATCGTTGGATTCCTGAGCCGTCTACACATAGACTAGCTGCGAAGATTAAAAATAACCACAGGCCAAGTCCTGCTCCAATGCTTATGATGATTTGCAAACGCTTTGTATGTAACATAATATTTTATTTTAATGGTTGAGTAATTTAATAACCACATTTCTTTTTATAAAAAAGCAAAGAGGTTAAGGGCTAAGTCGTCAAATGGTCAAGAACTAAAACTCTTGACTACTTGACAGCTTAATAAATTTGTCTTAAGGTTTCTTCATCCGATAAGTCCCGTCCGCTTCTAGGATAATCGTTGCGATTAATATTCGGCCTTTGCCCAATTCAATCGTTCTTTCAAAACCTTCTCCACGCTCTTTTAGCGACTCCGGATCTTTAGTATAAATCAACCCATTGATCACGACTGAATTTCGGTTTTCTTTACTACTTTTCAGTTGAGCATAGATTTGATACTCCCCAGGAATAATTTCATCAAATTGACGAACAGCTTCCTGATTCGTTCTTAGGTCATTTCCGAAAATCCGGTTTCGTGACTTTCCACTATCCCAGTTTCCGATCTTTTTATTTTTCTTACGACCACCGTAAACACAATCTCCATCCTTACATACAAAGAGATCAATATTGTCTCCTTTGTCTCTCCAGTTTACCTCGATTGAGAGATTCGCTGGAACCGATGGACCACTCCCCGTATAACTCGGTTTCGAAGTTGCTGGCTTCGGCTTCGGAGTTGGTTTTGGTTTTGTCGGTGTTGGTTTTACTTCAGGTTTCGGTGTCGGTTTCGTCGTTGGTGTCGGCTTTGGTTTCGGTGTCGGTGCTGGCTTTTTATTTGCCGCCTGACTCCTTTTTGCTTTTGCTAATGCTGCTTCCTTCGCTCGTTCTTCATCCTTCGTTTTAGCTTCTGCTCTAGCCTTTGCTCTTTCTGCTGCTCGTTTTTTTGCTTCGGCTCTTACCAATTCTTCCGCTTGCGGATCTTCCTGATAAGCCATCAGTACAACCTGCATCGTATCTCCAGATAACTTTCCTAATAAACTATCAGGAAGGTCTCCATGTATTTTCATTAGCGTGGTATCAAAATAGACCATCGCTTGTCGATCCATTGAAGCTGAAGCTCCTCCTTTCGGTGTTATGATAAAAAGGAAGATCACTGCTCCAAGGGCACTCGTCAGCAAATCCAATAAGGACAAACTGAAAAGTTGTTGTGTTCTTCTTGACATTGTTTTATTTTTAATGGTTTACAATTAGCTTCTTAATTCTATCCTACCTTTCGGTTTAGATGTGCTAATTTTGAAATAGGTTTCGCTGAGACTAAAGTCAAAGGAAAACGACATTGTGAGCATTTGCTCAATTCTACTGATTCTTTACTTCCACAATTCGAACAATGTAACTTATCCGCTTCCTCTTCTACTATCGGCAAAGCCTCTGTTGCTACGGCATGAAGGGTAAAATTTCCTTCCATGTTACAAGTCACACATCTGGAAAGATGGACTTCATTTACCGTATTACAATTATTGCAGGTTTTCATACTAAAAATTTATGGTGTTCTAATGTTGGTGAACTGCGCTTGTTGAAGGGATCAAGTTAATAAGTTAGCAAAGGATCAAAATTTTCATCGACTTGCTAACTTACTAACTTAATGACTTGCTAACTTATCTAATACTTATCTTCAAAATTGAAGTGGTATTCATATCCTACGCTGAATACAGTTGAGCGGTGTGCTTGAGTACCTTTGTTAGTACTGAAGAAATCATTCGCTTTTTTGTATCGCTCAGAGAACATATCACTCGTTCCAAGATCCCAGGTAACATTGAAATTGATTTTACTTTTCTCATTCAATTCGATAAACAAACCAGGGCTAATTTGGAAGTCTACTTGAGTAGATTTGTAATCGTCATTTACTCCTTCTCCGAAAGCAACTTTATAGTTTTGTAAGTCAACATCATCTGATCCAAAATACTCAGTTGTTTCATCAATCTTTCCGGCAACTCCAAAGTTAAACGAAGGACCTATCGCTAAAGACCAACCAATATTCTCTGTCAAATTTTGTTTGTATCCTACTAAAACAGGAATACTTAAAAAGTGTAGTTTTTCTCTTCCTGTAAAATATGCGGTCGTACCGTTTTCATCAAAATTATCTGTTTGATACTCTGCTCCTTTTTGCATGTAGTGCAAACCAGTACTCAATGTCCAGTTGCTTAATTTCAATCCCATATCTACACCACCATTAAGTCCCATGACAGTGTTTGAATTTGGATATAGTTCTTTTAAATCTTCTGTAAATTTAAATTCAGAAGTATTACCTCCAGCTCTTGCGCCAATGTAAAATGAATTCGTTTGTGCATTCAATTGAAGAACGCTAAATGTACAGATCAGTGATAAGATTGCAATTAATGATTTCATAACTTACGGGTTTAAATTTTGAACAATTTTTCTAATTATTTTCTAATATCAAATGGCAGTTATTTTAAATCACCATTCGATTCTTTAGCTAGATGGTGGTTTTGATCGTTTTCCCCTACAAGGGTTTAATCCGGTAAATAATAAGAAAATGTTAAGAAGGGTTACCAAAATCAAACTCACCAAACATTATACAACACACTTATTATCAAATACTTACACTAGTTTTTATTTTGTTATTTTTAAAAATCCTTTCCTCAAAAATCCTTTACAGGTGTTAAAAAGGCTATGAAATTTTAATAGTATTATTTTAATATTTCTCGTTTTTTCTATCAAAAAAGATTTGAGGTTTAATTAAAAGACATACTGCCCCTTGTATCTGATGGTTTGAAAAATAGATTGTATATCGATATCTTTATTGTCAAACCTATATGTCATGGATACCAGAACAGCTTATAATGATTGGTCAAAACATTACGATACTAATCTTAATAAAACCAGAGACTTAGAAGCTCAGGCATTAAAAGCAATTTTGGAAAAATTAGATTTTGAACATTGCTTAGAGATTGGTTGTGGGACTGGTAAAAACACCCATTACTTATTGAGTAAATCTCAAAAAGTAAAAGCAGTAGATTTTTCAGAAGAGATGTTAGCTAAAGCTAAAGAGAAAATCACTTCGGATGCCGTTGAGTTTCAACAAGCAGATATCAATGACGAATGGAATCTCGGAACAAGTACTTTTGATCTCATCACCTTTAGTTTGGTTTTAGAACATATCGAAAACCTAGATCATATTTTTCATCAAATTTCTAAAACCATAAAAAAAGAAGGTAGTATATATATAGGTGAACTTCATCCGATAAAACAATACAGCGGAAGTAAAGCGAGATTCGAAACAGCACAAGGCACTCAAGTCTTGGAATGTTTTACACATCATACTTCAGACTTTATTAATGCTGCTAAAAAGCATAATTTCCACCTCGAAGATTTACAAGAACATTTTGATGATAACGATCGAAATAATATTCCCAGGATATTAACCTTAGTTTTTTCCAATAGCTCATCTTTCTAACAATAAAGACACCGTAACAGTAGCCTTTATAGCAATCAATGTCACACTAACTCACATATTCTATCCGTTCTTAAAGAAAAGAGGCTTAAATTTTGTACTTCTTCCATATTATAGTTTATTTTTATATCGACTCCACATCAACAATACGAAGTTGTTCAAGAATGTGTTCTAAAAATAATTGGAAGTGCTTGATTTCTAGAACGAAGCTTATTTTCTTTTGCGTAGTCGTAGCTACGGAAATTAAAATAGCTGAAGTAAATAGGAATCAAAGACTTGCAAATAATTCATCAATTCATTTTTGAACAACTTCCATCTAAAAACTAATTGCATGTTCGCACCCTACACTGGTCCGTGGACCTTTGATCAAGCAGCACATTTGCTCCGCCGAACGGTATTCGGCCCTACTAAAGAACGAATTCTACAAGCAGTCGACGAAGGACTAGACGGTACCATCGCTACGCTGATGACACCGCCTGCTACGCCCGAACCACCAGTTTATTATGATTTCTATGATGATCCGGCCGCTACGGTTGGCGAAACTTGGACGGATAAAAACCTAGATGGCAATGTTACCGGAATTTATTTTGCTCGGGCAAAAACCCTTTGGGCCTGGTGGTTTATGCAAATGAATAGAGATCAGCAATCGATCATGGAAAAGATGACCCTCTTTTGGCATAATCACTTCGTTATTTCTGAAGCTGGTGCGGCTAATGCCAATTGGGCTTACCTTAATTTACTCAGAGATTATGCTTTAGGTGATTTTAAGGAGTTGACCAAAAAAATTACGATCGACAAATCCATGTTGATCTATTTAAACGGTACTTCCAATTTTGCAGATCAACCTAATGAAAATTATGCAAGGGAATTGCTGGAGTTGTTCACTATTGGAAAAGGGCCACTCGTAGCTCCTGGCGATTACACCAATTATACGGAGCAAGATATTGCAGAAATTGCAAAAGCATTAACAGGGTGGATAGCATGGACGGATACCAATGAACCGGCAGCTTTCGAACCTTGGGGTAGCATCCATGACACAAGCACAAAGCAATTATCTTATCGTTTTGACAATCAAACGATTCCAAATGCTGGCGATCAAGAATATGCCAATGTCATCGATATCATTTTTCAAAAAGATGAAGTCGCTCGACATATTTGTCGACGCCTATACATTTGGTTTGTTCACTATGATATCAATGACACGATAGAACTTGAAATCATAGAGCCTATGGCTCAGGTCCTGATTGATAATAATTATAATATCCAGCCAGCACTCGAAGCACTTCTAAAAAGTGAGCATTTTTATAGTACTGCGATACAAGGATGTATGATCAAAAATACTTTAGATTTTTTCTTCTCTGCTTATAATACTTTTCGAGTTCCGGCAGCAACCGAACTTTATACAGAATATGAAATTTGGGTGGCTTGGTATTGGAGATTTGAAGAACTTGGAATGGCAATATTCAGAGTACCTGGTGTAGCAGGATGGCGAGCTTACCATCAAGCACCGGTCTATTACAGAGACTGGATCAATTCGGCAACTCTTGCCTTAAGAAAAAGAATGGCAAGAGATATTAAATGGTTGACTCAATATGTTTCTCCAGAAACTCAGGGATATAATTTCATTGAGTTTATAGCAACATTGGAAGATCCATCGAATCCAAATGAATTGATTGATGAGATCTGTCAAATCGTTTTTCCACGCCCAATGAATGATGAGCAAAAAGACTTTTTTAAAGCTGCACTCATTCCGGGATTACCTGACTTTGAATGGACTGTTGAATACGATGATTATCTATCTGATCCAGATAATGAAGATAAGCGAACGGCTGTTGAAAATAAATTATTCAACCTCTTTATGGTCATGATGAATGTTCCGGAATTCCAATTAAGCTAAGCAGTAGTGTAAGCATTTTTAAAATTGCACTTTAAAATTAAAAAAATGAAAAGAAGATCTTTTATAAAAAAATCCGCTGTGTTTTCTCTACCAACATTGTTTGGAGGTTTTAGCTTAAATGCGATGTCTTCAAAAAGAATGGCAAGCATGGTCAATGGAGATAGTGACAAAGTATTAGTGCTGATTGATCTAGCTGGTGGAAACGATGGACTAAATACATTTATCCCTTTAGACGCTTATGATAATCTGGCTAATGCTCGTCCAGCGGTTATCATTCCGCAAAACCAACTTTTGAGCATAACGGATAATATTGGATTACATCCGGCGATGACTGGGATTAAAAACATGTATGACAATGGCAACCTGTCTGTTGTTCAAGGAGTCGGATACCCTAATCAAAACAGATCTCACTTCCGTTCAGAAGATATATGGAAAACAGCTTCTGCAGCTGATGAATATCTGTCTACAGGTTGGATGGGCCGATACCTCGATAGTCAATTTGCAAACTATCCAGAAGGTTATCCAAATACAGATTGCCCTGATCCTTTTGCAATAACAATGGGATCATCAATCTCTGGCACCTGTCAGGGAGCTGAGTCAAATTTCAGTATGGCCATTTTAAATCCTAATGATATTGGTGGTCTTAATATTGGTATCGAAGCTCCATTACCTAATGATTGCTATGGGGAAGAATTAGATTTCTTGGTTGAGACTTATAAACAAGCAAATGATTATGGAGGTCGAGTAGTTGAAGCTGTTGACGCTGGAAATTCTAATGAAGATTTATATCCTAATTCTAGTCTAGCTGATCAATTGAAGGTCGTTGCGAAAATGATTTCTGGTGGTTTACAAACAAAAATCTATGTGCTCAAACTTGGAGGTTTTGATACTCATGCAGATCAGGTAGATGGTTCTGATGTGACCCAAGGTTGGCATGCAACGCTTTTAGGCAGATTATCTGATGCGATTTATGCTTTCCAAGAAGACCTTAAATTATTAGGTGTTCAGGATCGAGTTCTAGGAATGACTTTTTCTGAGTTTGGAAGAAAAATAATTTCTAATGCTGGACTTGGAACCGATCATGGATCTGCCGCTCCTATGATCTTTTTTGGATCTTGTCTTGGCCAAAACATCATTGGTGATAATCCACAGATAGGTACAAATGTAGATCCAGAAGAAGGTGTTGCCATGCAATATGATTTCAGATCAGTCTATGGTTCAGTACTGATGGATTGGTTCGAAGTAGAAGAATCAGATGTAACAACGCTACTGAATGGGACTTTCCAATATGTCCCGGTTATTGGTGAGTGTGCTTCGACAAATACTAAAGAGATCAATCCAGTCGTAGATGCTAAGGCTTTTCCAAATCCTTTCGATAATAATTTCAATTTGAGTTTTTCTATTTTAGAAAAAGAAAAAGTAAGTATCGATTTATATGATGTTGTTGGAAAGCTTGTAAAAAATATATCTAATCAGAATTTATCTGCTGGTGATCATAAAGTTTTTGTGGAGACGCATGGTTTAGCCGCTGGAGTTTATTTCGCTAGAGTTCAAGCTGGAAATGCTGTAAAAACGATGCGGATTGTAAAAAAATAAATTACCTTTCTAGTTCAAAACAAGACCAATAATGAGTGCTTCATTATTGGTCTTTTCATTTTTAGTAAATTGAAAATTAAACTTTTACAGTGTTTTAAAAGTCTAATGCATTTTAATGGAAATTATTTTCAAACAATTTTTTAAACTAAATGAAAACAATCCTCATCATCGAGGGTTTGGTTTTAACTAAATTTTTACAATATTTTAACATACAAATTCATTTTAAAATAAACTATTTTTCAACCAGTTCTGTTATTGATATGAACCAAAATCAAAATTCCAGCCTATAAGTAAAAATCGACTTCATCAAAACCTTACTACTCATGAAAACATCTCATTTGTTATTCGCAATCTCTATGATAGTCGTTTTTTCTTTATTCTCTTGTCAATCTTTCACTCGAATTCAGCTTCCAGAAGCACCGCTTCAGGAACCATTAGTAGTTAAAAAATCTGCTAAAGGTGATTATACCCTTGAGTTCCCTGAAAAAGGTACTCACGAAGTCTATCTCGGAATCGACAGCAAAAACATTGACTGGTCAAAACCATATTTTGTTACTAAAGAATCTGTCGTTCATCTCGACAAGCTTCCTAAAGGGCAACGACATTATTTTGGTGTAAAAGCCAAAAACGATAAGACATTCATCGCTTCTGAAAGAAGAATTCCTATCCACAGTATTGTCAACTTAAGAGACCTAGGTGGCCTTCCAACCAAAGATGGAAAGGTGACTCAATGGGGTAAATTATATCGCTCGGGAAAATTAGCTGACCTTTCTAAAAAAGACATGAAACACTTCTCTAGCCTAGGGATCAAAACAGTCGTTGATTTTCGAAATGATATAGAAATTAAAAAAGATCCAAATAAATATCCGAAAAATTCAAACATCAATTATGTGAGAGTGGTCATCGGTGACAAGGAAGGAAATGTACAAGAGGCTTTGAAAAAACAGGTCATGAAAAACCGTAAGGATCCGAACTTTGACAGTAAGGCTTTTGTAGAAAATGTCAACCGGGAATTTATCGATAAATACGCACATCAATATATCCCGCTGATGGAATTGCTCATGGACGAAAGTAACTATCCGCTACTGTTTCACTGTACTGCAGGAAAGGATCGAACAGGACTTGCTGCTGCAATTATCCTCGGAGCCATCGGAGTGGATAAAAAAGATATCATGGATGATTTTATGATGTCGAACTACTATAGAAACGACCACAACAATAAAGTCCTAAGAAAGATGACCTTAATTGGTGTTCATCAAAATGTTGCTCAGCCACTTCTCGAAGTTAGTGATACTTACCTACAAGCGGCCTTCGATAAAATGGATGAGAATCATGGTGACATGGACACTTTCCTGGCCGATCAATTAGGAATCAGTGATGTCCAAAAAGATATATTACAATCTCAATTACTTACAACAGTAGATACGGAACCGGCGCCGATTATCACGGCTGAAACAAAAGCAATGGAAGTGATTGATACAAGTCCTGAGAAATAAATAAAATGATGAGTCATGAAACGATTACTTCATGACTCATCATTCTAAAATCTTCACTTCCCATTCTTCAAGAGTATCAATTTTCCATCATCCTCATCACTCAAAAGATACAATTTCCCAAAAGGTGACATGACCGCTTTTCGCAAACGTACCCGGTCCTTGATTAATAATTCTTCTGCACCAACAATTTCATCTCCATCCACAATCATTCTCCAAAGACTTCCCTTACTCAAACCCGGAACAATCAAATCACCTTTCCACATTGGGAATGCTCTACCAGTGTAAAAGCAAAGTCCAGTAGGTGCGACCGTCTGATCCCAGAAATGGATTGGGTCTGCGAATTCCAGCCCTTCCGAAATGACCGGATTATAATTTCTAGTTCGATATTTTCCACTGGTTTTATAAGGCCAGCCATAATTTGCGCCTGCTTGTAAAATATTGATTTCATCTCCTTGAATCGTACCATGTTCGCTAAACCAAATCTGATTCGTCTCAGGCTGAAGTGTCAAACCTTGGGTTGCCCGAATGCCTAAAGCATACAAGCCTTTTACTGCATCGGGGCCAAAGTCAGGATTACCTTTTGGGATACTTCCATCTGGATTGATTCGGAAAATTTTACCTCGCTTTTCTTTTAAGTCCTGAGATAGTGGAAGAGGTGGATTTCGATATTCGTAAAGATTTCGTTCGCCAGTAGAAATGTATAATTTCCCATCTCCTCCGAAAACCATTCCTCCTCCATAATGAAATAAACCATGACTATAGGCATCCGCCAAAAGGAGGGTTTCAACTTCCAAAAGTTCATTGTCGACTAATTTTCCACGGACTATTTTTAGAGCACTTTCTTTTTTACTATTCTCTGCAGCATAAGAAAGATAGAGGTAGGAATTATTTTTAAAATCCGGATCTAGTAAGACTTGAAACCACCCGGCATTATAGCTCACTGTTTTCCCATGAGCTTGAGAAAAAAATACGCCGGTTTCATATTTGGCAGTATCAATTAAAATTGCTCTGGCTACGTCTTTTGGTAAACCCGTAATTCCTTCACGTTTTTTAGTTTTCAAATCCACCCTAAGTAATTGACCATCTTTCTCTGCAATAATTGCATCATATTCAGAAACAAACGCCATACTCCAAGGGTGATTTAATCCATCGAGAATAATTTCTTTTTGAGGACTATAACGGAGTTCTTTTGGTGTCTTAGGGATTGGCTCTGCAGAAGTACATTTAGCAATGATCTTCCAGGCACCTTCAACTTTTTTTAATAAAATCAAATCATAATATCGCTTTTGATTACGCTGCATGTCTACCTGAAGTTTTGCATAGGCAACATTGAGCTCAATGTCTAAAGCAATGATTTTTCCATCCCTATTATTATACTGACCAGGCCTTCTATCATACCAAGAAGCATAGAGGTCAGAAGATACAATGAGCAAAGTATCCGCATCATTTGCCAAAAACATTCTCGAATCAGGTAAAAAAGATTGTCTGATTTTATCTGCATTATTATAACTCGTCCCTTCAATAAAATCATTTAAAACCTGACGAATTTCGGCTTCATCGGATTGAGCCTTTAAGGAGATAGTTGATAGTAAGAGTAGACTAATAAAAAGAAAATATCTCATAATTATTACATTTTTTGTTTGCTGCAATAATATTGAGATTAATTGGATAAAACTTGTTTTAAAGGATCAATATGGTACAAAATGATAATACTACACTCATTTCTACCCTAAAACCTACTCTTCCTCTAAGGATTTCTTAAACTGAGAAGGAGTAGTGTTCGTCATTTTTTTAAAAGTAGAAAAAAAGGAAGATTTAGAATTGAACCCAGAATCGTAGCCAATACCTTCGAGAGAAAGTTCCTGTTTCACCTTTATTAAACGCTTAGCTTCTTTAATTCTCCATTCATTCACATAATGAGAAAAACCGTTTGGATATATTTCGTTTAACAATCGAGATAACTGATGTTTAGAAATTTCAACTTCGCTAGCGAGGCTTTCTAATTTGAGTTTTGGATTTTTATACAATTGTTGTTCCTCCATTAGCGCATCTACCTTTCTAAGAATTTGCTGACCTTCCTTTACTGGAATTTCAGGTGAGTTTGTTTTCTGTTTCCAAAACTTGTTTTTATTTTTTTGAAAAAATAAGAGATAAAAGAAAAAAGTAAATCCTATTGCTCCCCACAGATAAGTTACACCATTTACAAATAATGCAAACTGGTAAGAAAAAGTGATAAAAATTACTCCTGTGATCAAGCCTAGTAAAAAGGTCTCATTGGAAGTCAATTTCCTAGGTGTTTGAAACACTTTCAAAATCAAAGTTCTAGCTTCCCAAATCCCCATTCCAACAAAGAACAACCAGACCAGATAAATCGATCCTACGATATAAGCATTCCAATAATCAGGAAAACTTCGATAAGGATATAAAATTCCAACAATGATGATCCCAAATAATAAAGATACCAGCATCCATATATCTTGTCTTGATACTTGATTCAACTTTTTCATTTCAGACTTGACATACAGATAAAAAAATGGCCCAATAAAGACACATGCAGATAGGCCTATTTGCAAAATCAATAAATCCACGTCATCATAAAATCTTAGGAATACCGATTTTCCAATCCTGGTACACATCGCAAACAGCAATCCAGAAAAATACAAATCTGCTACCGTTCGCTCTTTTCTACTTACTAGAAAAAACGTTAATAAAAAGCCATTAACAACTCCAAGACTGGCTAATAAAAAAACAATAGAGACAAACTGATTCATATAGTAAGAAAGGTATGGAAAATTGAGAAAACTTATACTGCCTCCTTCCTATTTTTCGCATAAACATTAACAATCATCCCAAGGATAATTAACAGAATCCCCATAAAAGGAAGCCAGGTATATGTTTCTCCAAAAAAGAGAAAACCCATAATTAAAGCCCAAACCAGTTCCATATATTTAAAAGGAGCTAAGACGCTCGTCTCTTCCATTTCAAATGCCTTGGTCATAAATACCTGACCAACCAATCCAAAAACACCAATACTCATTATCGGATACCATTCTGTTCCGACTGGCATTCGCCATTGACCTATAAAGAAAAGACTCACCGTCATAGAAATAACCATGAAGTAATTGATAATCGTCAGATAGCTTTCCTTATCACTTAAATATCGAATCAAAACAAATACCATCCCTACGAAGACCGCTGAGATTAAAATCAAAGCCAGGCTGATAAAATCAATTCGAACATCAAATCCCTTTAAAACAATTACCCCCGCAAAAGCGATGGCAAAACTCAACCATTGCAAGCTCTTTACTTTTTCTTTTAAAAAATAAAAGGCGAATATTGCCCCAAAGATCGGCCCTAAATATCTGATCGAAATTGCAGAACCCAATGGTATTCTTTGCAAGACCATAAAAAAAGTAGATAAGGATATCACACCAACCAAGCCTCGTAGAAACAGCCACTTTGGATTATTCCCGATTATCGAAACTTTTCGGTAAAGCATATAAGGAAAGACAAAAGCAAAAGTTCCAAAAGCTCTAAAGAATACGATTTGCATAGAGTGAAAAGTCGTTAGTTCTTTCGCTAAAGTATTCATAAATGCAAATGCCAAAGTTGCCACTAGGATATAAACTACACCTTTTGATACCATATACAATAATAACAAATAATAAAGGAGTAGGTTCTTCGTGAACTCAAAGAACGAAATTGTTTAAAAATGGAAGTTGAGATGAAAAATATGATGAAGTATAAAAAACATTTCTTTCTAAAAAAATAATACCCTCATCATAGCATACAAATCAGAATTAGTTTTAACTTGTAGATACATTTTTCAATAGAACCAAAATCAATATATATGTCTAATCAAGAAACGACTGTTGTTGCAAAAATACTTGCTAAGCCATCACAAAAAGAGTTAGTTCGTTTTCAATTATTAAAATTAGTCGAAGAGACTCGTACTGAAGAAGGATGTATCCTTTATGATCTTCACCAAGACAGTAAAAATGAAAATTTGTTTTTATTTTATGAAAAATGGGCAAGCCACGATTTATGGCAAGATCATATCAAGGCAAAACCTTTAAAAAGATTCCGGAAAGCGACCAAAGGTGCGATTGAAGAAATCATAGTCAATGAATTGGCACACATTAAATAATGGCTTTTGATTTTATATTTTCAAAATAGCTAAAAAGTTTCCTACTTTATTCTTAACCTTTTCCTGCATTTTATTGTTTTCATATACATAGTAAAATAGTAAAAGAATATAATGAAACCAACAGCAATAATTATAGGAGGTGGCCTTTCAGGTTTAACCGCAGCTCGTCAACTTCAAGAAAAAGAAATAGACTTTTTATTATTAGAAGCTACAGATCGAATAGGTGGCCGTGTCAAAACAGATATTGTTGATGGGTTTCGATTTGACCATGGTTTCCAAGTCTTACTTACAGCTTATCCTGAAGCTAAAAAATGGTTAGATTATAAAAAACTAAACCTTCAAAACTTCTTACCCGGCGCTTTATTGCTACACTCAGATGGAAGTCGCGATCGTATTGGTGATCCGATGCGAGATTTTTCAAGTCTCTTCCCTACTGTATTTTCGAGCACTGGCAATTTATCTGATAAGTTTAAAATTCTAAGTCTTAAAAATCGATTAGCAAAATTATCCATTGACGAGATTTTCCAGCAAGAAGAAAAATCGACGAAGGATGTACTTGCTACAGAATATGGCTTTAGTTCAAAAATGATCGATCGCTTTTTCACTCCATTTTTCTCTGGCATCTTTTTAGAAAAAGAACTTTCCACCAGTCGACGAATGTTTGATTTTGTTTTTAAAATGTTTGGTGAAGGAAACACTGCTGTTCCAAATCTAGGTATGGAAGAAATTCCAAAACAACTCGCTGCAAGCCTTCCTGAAAAATCTATCCAAACGAATGCAAGGGTAAGTAAAATTGACGGTCAAAATATTCAACTAGAAGATGGCTCTGTTTTTACCGCTCCTTACATCATCGTTGCAACCGAAGCTACTGGCCTGATCAAAGATTTAACATCAGTAAAAACAAAACATCAAAGCACGACTCATCTCCATTTTACAAGTAATGAGACTCCATTAGAAAAACCTATTATTGCATTAAACACAAACCCTAACCGAATATCAAATAACATCTGCACCATCAGTAAAGTCGCTAAAGGTTATGCACCTAAAGGGCAGGATTTGATTTCTATTTCTGTTGTAGGAGCTGCTCAATTATCTTCTTCCGATTTAGAAAAAGCAGTTCAAAAAGAACTCGAAACTTGGTTTGGAAAAGAAGTTCAAGATTGGAGACATTTGGATTCTAAAACGATCCATTATTCCTTACCGAATCAGAAAAACGTGCTGCACAAATGCTCATCTGAACATTATAAAATTCGCGATGGACTTTACTCTTGTGGCGACTTTCTGTTAAATGGCTCAATCAATGCAGCCATGAATTCAGGTAACAATGTAGCAAATATAATCGCTAAAGAATTATTGGTTCTATCCTAGTAGAACACTTGCATTCAAGCAAGTTCCCTAAGCTGTTTTGTAAAAAATAAAAGATTATCTTAGAGTTTCAATAAGATAATTAAAATGGCGAAAGAAACCCAAGAAGATAAGACTCCACTTCGTAAAGATCTACAAGATTTAAACCATAGAAAATCATTTTTACTAGACGCTAATCGCACCGAAGCTATTGCAAAAAGACATGCAAAAGGGCAAAGATCAGCCAGAGAGAATATCGCAGATTTATGTGATGAAGATTCTTTTTTAGAATTTGGTTCGCTTACTGTCGCTGCACAACGAGGTCGAAAGACTGAACAGGAGTTAATTGAACAAACACCTGCTGACGGATTAGTTGCCGGCATTGGTTCTGTTAATGGAAAATCATTTGATGAAGAACAAAGTAAGTGCATCATTTTGAGTTATGACTATACTGTTCTCGCTGGAACCCAAGGAGCTTTCAACCATAAGAAGACCGACCGAATGATGCAGGTTGCTAAGCAGAGTAAGAAGCCAATTCTCTTTTTTGCTGAGGGCGGTGGTGGAAGACCAGGCGATGTTGATTTTGATCCTATTCATTCAGGTGGTCTTGACATTACCACCTTTGTTGAGTATGCTCGATTAAGCGGAAAAGTGCCGAGGATAGCTATTGTCTCCGGGTATTGTTTTGCCGGAAATGCTTCTATTGCTGGTTGCTCAGATGTGATCATTGCAACGGAGAATACGTCTTTAGGTATGGGTGGTCCAGCAATGATTGAAGGTGGAGGTTTAGGAAAATTTCATCCGAAAGAAATTGGTCCAGCTCAAGAACAATATAATAATGGAGTCATCGATTTTTTGGTAAAGGATGAAGCAGAAGCAGTCAAAATTGCGAAACAATATCTCTCTTATTTTCAAGGAGACTTAAAAGCTTGGGAATGTGAAAATCAAGAGGATTTACGAAATGCGATTCCTGAAAATCGAAAATTTGCCTATGACATTTTTAAAGT
>CAKZTD010000039.1 GCA_937921595.1 uncultured Saprospiraceae bacterium | reverse complement strand
AAACTAACAAGTGTTAGTTAAAGGTACAAAAAAATTACCTCTTAATGAGGCCGGTTAGCAGACAATGTATCATTTGTTGTTCTAGTTCAACTGCATTGATATTTTTTTGATTACTGTACCAAGAATAAAGCCATCTAAGTGTTGATAATATAGAGAATAAAGCAATTTTTGGATTCACTTTTTCAAAGTCACCTTCTTTTATACAGTTACTGATTATCTTTTCGAATTTCTTTTCATAAGATGCTCTCAGTCCTAGGTATTTAGAAAGTGTTGGTTCTTCCAAATGCACCCATTCACTAGCGATGATTGAAATAGCATCAGTATGCTCAGCAGTATAACGAACATGTAAACCAATAAGTCGTTTGATTTTATCAACAGGTGGAAGGGAGGATTTGTTGATTTCATCCATCTCTTTGGTGAAAAGATTGGCGATGAACATCAAAAGTTCTTCTAGGAGATCTTGTTTTCCCTGAATGTGGTTGTATAAGCTAGCACCTTGGATACCTACAGCTTTAGCAATATCTCTCATGGAAGTTGCTTGGTAACCTTTTTCTCGAAAGAGCTTTGCTGAACATTCGAGAATCTCTGTTCTTCTGGATTTTGTCTTTCCGTGTTGCATTGGGGTAAAAATACGAAAAAAGATCTTTTTAAGTTAGCAAGTTGATAAGTCAATAAGTTAGCAGATGAATAAGTTAGCAAGTTAATAAGCTAATAAATTAGCAAAGGATTAGCGTTTTGGCCTCTTGTTATCTTGTTCTTTTGTTCTTTTGTTTTTTTATAAGATGCTTCGAATCTCTTTTCAAATTTCTATCTTTAGGGCAAATACATTTTTAAAAGAAAAACACAAGCAATGACAGGTGATGATTTTTTTGGAAAATTAGGAAATTTTATTGATCGTAGTACACAGCATTTGAAAGATCGATTGACCTTTGATGTGACGGATTTGATCAGAGCGATTGATAAGAATGATCCAGATCAGGTAGAACGAGTCCTTCGCGCTGGAGTAGATCCAAACAAACGAGATGGTTTGTATCGGTTAGCGCTTCCTATTGCAACGGATAATAATAACCCGGAAGTGATCGGTATGTTGTTAGATGCCGGAGCAAATCCTAACTTGAGAGATCATGAAGGAAATACAGCGTTGTATAAAGCGGTATACTGGGAGAATGAAACGATCATCGAATTGCTGTTAGAAAAAGGAGCAGATATCAATCAACCGAATGGAGATGGTGTTTCACCGATGCAAGAAGCACAAAGACTTGGACGAGCAGATATGATTGAATTATTAGAAGGTTTTAAAGATGATAAAAAGTCTAAGAAGTTTGAGGCGGATAAAAAGAAGCATGAAGAGTTGAGAGCAAAAGCTGCAGAAGCAAGAGCTCGTCGTGAAGCGGAAGCTGCGAAAGAGAAAGAGATGAAAGCGGAGCAGAAAGCTAAAGTGGAAGAGAATGCTAAAAAGGAAATGGAAAATGTTTACGGCGTAGATGCCGATGGTTATTTGCGACCACTGTTGAAAGCGATGCAAAGTAAAGATTCAGAAGCAGTAAAAAACTTTATTGATAAGGTAGAAAATATCAATGAGTTTGATGTATTTTATAATTCGACTCCTTTGATGATGTCTATTCATTTGGCGAATAATAAATTGTCAAAATATTTGATTGACAAAGGAGCGGATGCAATGAGCTTAGTTCCTAAAATGAAGCATTCTCCTTTTACCAAAGCGGTGTCCAGTAGTATGTATGAGTTGGTGGAGTATATGATTGAAAGAAATCCAGAAACAATCAAAGATCAAATCAATAATCCGGATCAATTATTAAGTCCACAATTTTTGTCTTATAAAGATGCACGAATGATGGATGTACTTTTAGGTGCTGGAGCTGATGTAGATTTTGGTGGAAAAGAAGGACGATCTCCAATTGTGAAAGCGATTGAAAAAGCAGGTATCGGTTTCCTTCCTGTATTGGTTAAAAATAAAATTGATCTAAATTTTATAACAGAAAACAAATCGCTTCTCGAATGGGCAATTCAGCATAATCGAACAGACTGGGTCACCGGTTTATTAGCGGAAGGCGTTGATCCAAGTTTAGAAAATGAAGAAGGGAAGAATGCTTTGCAGTTTGCGGAAAATTTGGAAGATCGAACAGCAATTGTTGCGATCATTCAGGAAGAAATGAATAGCTAGGAAGAATATTTTTTAGTTAAAGGTATTTGTTTTTAAAAGTTAGCAAAGTAATAAGTTAACAAGTAAATAAAGAGGCGTCAACCATTGTTAACTTATTTGCTTGATAACTTTGTAAAGTTGAGATACAAGGATTAATTATGAGTAATTTAATTCAGGCAAAAAACAAATTTTAAATATTCCAAGCACATGGCAATAATCGGTTACGATCCAGAGAAAGAAGAAGTACCGAATGATCAGAAGATAAAAAACTGTTTTACACTTTCTATCGTGATGTTAGTCGGCTTGCCAATTCTTGGAGCCGTTTTATATTTTGGAACGAAGTCGATTGTTTCAGCGGGCCACCTGACTGAAGTGAGTGGAAAGCAGATCACAGGAAGCTACACGATAATAGCGATCTTTTTGACCATAGGGATCATTTTTACTTTAATGTATTTGAGGAAGAAATTGAAGGAGGAAGCTCAGGAAGATAATACGATTTAGAGGGGGAATTATATAAATTGGGTTGGAGAACAAGGATTAGTGATCTTTGATTTTTTTAATAAAAAAAGGCAGCCCGGGTGTTAGTGGACTGCCTTTCGGATATATATTTACGTTATTAGTATGACCTTATTGATGTTTTAAATCTTTCCCTTTTACATTTTGAGATGAAGATTGTAAAATTTACAGCGTTTTGGTTTTCAATGCTTTATGAGCTCTGTGTCTTGTTCCTGTCCTCTTTGTCTTTCCTTTAAAAAGCATAATTAAACCCTATTCCCGCTCCGACTTTTATATCGTCCTTATAATAATAGATGCTCGAATCGTCGGGAAGGTTGTATCGACCTTTTAATTCGAAGTCGAGACTGAAACTTTCATTGAGTTTGAAACGGATTCCAATATCTTGATAAATTGCTCCAGACAGATGATCTTCCTCTGGTATTCCAAAGTCGTAAGTTGGAGAAATCTTTCTATTTGCCTGAAATCCAATGGCAGTGTACAGACCAACTTTTTCTCTTTCAATGAATTTCCATTTGACCCCTAATTTGGCATTCAACTCTCTAGTTTGCTCATAGTAAGGCCAAAAATGTACATCGCAGAAGTCGCATAATATCGCTTGAAAACCGGATTTGCTGTACATCAATCCCGTCTCTAGGTCGAAGCGTTTTCCAATGGCTCTGGAATATTCTAAACCCAATGAAAATTGCTGAGCTTCAGGTAGGAAATCATATTGAACTGGTTCAAAGAAATCAGAAGATGCAATGATTCTAAATTCATTGCTTTGTGCGAAACTTGCCAATGCGGTGATTAGCAACGTAAGAATTACGAAGGACTTTTTCATAGCTTTAAATTTAAATGTGAGTAAATATTATTACTTCCGAGTACTGTATGTGTTAGGCTTTATATTTTTAAGACTATTAATGTAAATTAAATTTCACAGGAATATCATACTTCACTTTCACCGCATTATTATCTTTTTTTGCTGGTTCAAATCCTAATTGACATCCTCTGTTTATTGCTGCTAATGCTTCTTCGTCACAACCATGACCGATCCCTTTTTTTAAATTCGCGTTTTCTAATTGACCGAATTCATTAATGATCACCGTAATCAATACCGTTCCCTGAATTCCTTTCTCTCTTGCTTGCGCAGGATACTTCATTTTTCGATACATTGTTATTGCAAAATTCTTTTCTCCTCCATTTGGTATTGGTTCCTGATCTAATGTTTGTTCTGTAAATGATCCGTTTTGATATACTTCATAAATAGTTTCGGTTGATATCGTATCAGCTTTTTCACTACTGGATTTTGCTAGGTTGTTAGAAGAACAAGCAACAAATAATCCAACGAAAAATAACAAACTTGTAAATAGGACTCTATTGTTTTTCATGTTGTAAGGTTTATGTTTTGTCTGATATTATGAAAGACGTGAAGGGTAGGGGAGCTGGTTGGGTTCTTAAGAAAAGTTTAACAGGTGCCAGTGATTAAGCTAGCAAATTAAAAGATGAACAAGCCAATAAATTAGCAAAGCGTTTAACTTTGTTACTAGGGTTTTACCTTACTAAATAATTACTTGAAAACAGGTTTCAATAAATAGCTATAGCTATATTTTTTTACTGGAATAGTATATTCTTTATGAACTTTTCTCCCCCAAGAATTATCGCCACCGAGGCCCATTTGGAGATGGTCGATATTCCAGGTGATAAAATTACGAGGTATAAGTTCGCCACCATGTTTGGAAGTAACGGGAACAAGGCCGGAGGCTGATTCACTGCCTTTTACTCCTGCAACAAAGTCGAGGTCATCCATCGAGACCGGCCAAGCAGAACAAGAAAGAAAAGTTTCGATCGCAAAAACTTTTAAACCAAAACCATCTTGATTGGTCAAACTCATCCAGCGAACATCTGTTTTATTTCCGGTTTCTTGAGGACGAGAATAATTGTGAATTTGATCTTTTGCTGTGCCTTTCCAAATGCCTGTTTTTCCTGAGGTTTTTCGATCCCAATAAGTTTCATGTGGACCATTGCCATACCACTGGGTAAATTGAAATTCTTCAGGTAAAACCATTTGCATTCCTAATCGAGGAAGCTCAGGGAGTGTTAAGTTTTTTGGATCGAATTCATTTTCGATAAGGATGGTTCCGTCACGGCGGATGATATATTTTGTGTTGAAATCTGTATCCGATTCTTTGAGTTTCCAAGTAGTTTTAATGATAACTTCATCATTTGATTTCTCGTCAATGGAGCAAGTAATTAAGTCTTTTTCAATACCCGCTCTTTTCCAAATGGAAGCCCATTCTTGCATTCCATTTCCAAGATCATTGTCTGTCGGAGGACGCCAGAAATTAGGGCTTGGCCCTGTTTGGATCAATTGTTTTTTCTGAAATTCCCAGCTAGAAAGAAGCCCCGTGTTTCGGTCAATTTTAATATCAAAACCTTTACCTTGGATATGAATGTATTCGCCAATTGATTTGATCACCTTGAGCGGATTGAATCCCTTCTTTACACCTTGGTCTAGCTCGTTTTTTAAATCAAAAAACATAAATTCTTCCCAGGCTACTTCATGACCAATTGGAATCAATGCTTGGTTTTTATTAGTTAGAGCATGGATTCGAAGCGTGTATTCCAAGCTAGAATCAAAGACTTCTGTTTGGTAATTGATTTTTATTGCTTTAGTTTTTTGTGGAGCTACTTGAATGTTTCCTAAATTTCCTTTTCGAATAATATGTCCTTCTTTCAAAAGTTTCCAATGAATATTCACATCGCTCAGATCTTTGAAGAAGTTTTTATTAAAAATTTCAAACTCTCCTTGTGGAAGATCTTTTACAGAAAACTCAATCGGCGCATAAACTTTTTTGACTTCGTATAAATGCGGATGCGGTTCCCGAAAAGGATTGACCAAACCATTGTTTAGAAAATTACCATCGGTAGGAAGATCTGGATGGTAGTCGTGACCATAAGCTAAATATTTTTGACCACGATCATTCGTGTATTCTAAAGACTGATCTACCCAATCCCAAATAAAGCCACCTTGAAGACTAGGATACTTTTCAATCACATCCCAATAGTCCTGAAGATTGCCCACAGAATTTCCCATTGCATGACAATATTCGATCATAATCAAAGGACGTTTGGGGTTGCTTTCTGCATGATCAATTAGCGTTTTAATTCGCGGATACATCGGACAAAAAATATCGGTGTAATCTTCTTTTTTCGCGGGCTCATATTGGATCGGATTGGTATCTTGCTGACGGAGCCATTCGTACATCGCTTTGAAAACTTTCCCATGGCCAGCCTCATTACCTAATGACCAAATGATAATCGAAGGATGGTTTCTATCTCGAAAATACATTCGTTGTACGCGTTCCATATGTGCAGGAAGCCAAGACATGTTATTGCCAATTTGAGTGTCCTCTGAATTTGCGAGCGGATGACTTTCTATGTTAGCTTCGTCGATGACATAAAGTCCATATTGATCACAGAGGTCATACCAGTCGGGATGGTTAGGGTAGTGGCTACTTCGAACCGCATTGATGTTGTGTTGTTTCATCAATTGGATATCCTTAATCATTAATTCTTTGGTAATTACATGACCAGTATGTGGATGCGTTTCATGACGATCTACTCCTCGGATATAAATCGGCTGACCATTCATAAGGAGTTGCCCGTTTTTAATTTCCACTGTTCGGAAACCAATTTTATCAGTAATTACTTCAAGCGTTTCGCCTGCCGCATTTTTTAGATTTAAAATCAAGGTATATAGATAAGGCGTCTCTGCTGTCCAGGGTTTGATATTCGGAATTAATTTTTTTACCATAAAAGGAAAAGTACCTTTACTGCTAATCTGAATAATTGTTTTTTCTTCTAATATTGCCTTTCCATTTGCATCGAGTAAAGAGGTTTCTAAATTGAAAAGATAAGGATCTATGACCTGAGGTTCAATTGGTTCTTGCTGTTGTTGATATGCTAAAGTATTTCTAATATTCGCCGTCAGGTCGAAATATCCATTTTGAGTTTTAGGATCAAAATCTGCTTTTGCAGAATAGTCGAAAACCTGATTTGTCGGTCTGGCAAAAAGATAGACTTCGCGTTCAATTCCTGTCAATCTCAACATGTCCTGACTTTCGATATAACTCGCATCGCTCCATCTGAAAATTTGAATGGCAAGGGTGTTCCTTCCTTTTTTTAAATATTTTGAAATATTAAATTCCGCTGGAGTTTTTGATCCTTGAGAATAACCAACCTCTTGGCCATTGATCCAAAGGGTAAGGTTAGATTTAACGGCACCAAAGTGAATGTAGATTTCTTTAAAGGTCCATTCGTAAGAAATTTCAAAGGTTGTTCGATAAGAGCCAACCGGATTGTAATCATCAGGGACATCTGGCCATTTTGTTGTAAAAGGATATTTTTCATCTAGATAAATTGGGTAGCCGTAGCCTTGTGTTTCCCAATTGCCTGGGACTTTTATTTCATCCCAACTAGAGTCATCGTATGTTGTTTTATAAAAATCCTTTGGACGGTCCGCAGGTTTTTTGACCCAGCTAAATTTCCAAAGCCCATTGAGGGATTGAAAATTTTCCGCATTTGATTGATCGCCTTGTAATGCGGTATTTAGATTTGAAAAAGGAAAGTAATGTGCATGGGGTGCTTCTTTATTGATGGCAAAGACGGTATGATCTTCCCATCGGTTTTGAGCATTAAGAAAAACGAAGTTTGCACTAAGAAAAAATAAGAGGAGCTTGATTTTCATAAATCTAAAGATTTGAAATCAAGATAGTGAAAAAGATAGCAAGTTACTAAGTGAACAAGTTAATAAGAGAACAAATTAGTAATAGGGAGTTCATTGCTAACTTGTTCGCTTGTTCTTCTGTTAATTTATTTTTTTCGATTAAAAGCCAGCGCTCCAACCATCCAATTTGGAAGCGGTTTTTTAGGATCGCGATTACGTAAGTTTAGGTACCAGTTTATTTTTTTAAGGATAGGAACTTTGTGTGCTTCGACAAATTCTATCAGCGTGCCATCTGGATCTTCGATGTAAGAAAAGTGGCCAGCAGCTTCACCCATGTCAAAACTATCTTTGCTATCTGCGGTAAAAGGATGACCTTTAGATTCGCAAAGTGTTCTAAGTTCGTCCATACCATTGATGTCAAAACAAAGGTGGATATATCCAAGATCCCCCCATAGTCGATCTTTGAAAATAGGTTGTGCTTCCCGATTAGTTACCTGCACCAATTCAATCTCACTATCACCTAATAATCGACTAAAAGCACCTTGACGTTTTTTACTGTTTTTTAAAATAACTCTTCGGAATTTTTTATCACCACCAGGAAGCTTTTTGAAATCATCAAACTGATCTTTTGCATCACAAATGATTTCGTCGTAGCCTAAAATCGTAGAGTAAAATGCTTTTGATTTTTCAATATCAGAAACCCCAATCGTACATCCGTAAATTCCTCCGGTATGTGTTTTGTAAGATTTAAACCAGTCATCCGCTTCGATCACTTCGCAGATGTTTCCGTAAGGATCTTTTAAATAAAAATGTTTACTTCCTGCCGGATTTTTACTGACTTCGTTTAAAATTTCAACACCTTGCTTTTTTAAAATTTCATAAGAGCGTTGTACATCCCGACTTTTAAATTTTGAAATAAAAATCCCATAATCTCCAAGCATCAATTGAAAAGCAGAAGGCTGAGGAACTCGGGAAGTATATTGCCAAATTTCCAATCCACCACCACCTTGAATATTTAAAGCAAAAATCGCATGCCGACTTCTTGGTTCACCTCCAGTATATTTCAACATCAATGCAGCTTCCGCAGCTTCGTCAAAAACAGGGATGTCCATTCCAAGGTGTTTTTTATACCATTCAAATGCTTCATAAACACGAGGGATACCGATGCCGATTTGTTGGATGCCTGAGATGACCATGCTAGAAATTTATAATTTTAAATTCGAGATTAGAAGAAGAAAAGTTAATAGAGTATTAAGTTAACAAGTTAACAATGAGTTCTTCATTTGCTAACTTGCTAACTTATTAAGTTGCTCGCTTGATTACTTTTGATAAAGCTCTTCCCAAGCCACTTCTTTCTTGTATTCGCCACCTTTGAGTTTAGAGGAGATGGCTTCGAAAGCGACAAGTGTCTCGTCGATATCTTGTAAAGTATGAGATGCAGTAGGAATCAATCTAAGGATGATCATCCCTTTAGGAATTACAGGATATACTACAATCGAACAGAAGAGTCTATGATTTTCACGAAGATCATGGACCATACGCATCGCTTCTTCTACAGAACCGTGCATGTATACCGGAGTTACACAAGAATTGGTATTTCCGATATCGAAACCTTTTTCTTTTAGTCCATTTTGTAGCGCATTTACATTCTCCCAAAGTTTATTTTTATGAGATTGATCTTTTAGCATTTCGAATCTTACTAAAGCACTTTGTACGAAAGGCATTGGTAAAGATTTTGCATAGATCTGAGAACGCATATTATATTTTAGGAAGTTGATGATGTCTTTGTCACCTGCAACAAATGCTCCGATGCTTGCCATAGATTTTGCAAAAGTGGCAATGTAAATATCGATCTCATCTTGAACGCCTTGCTCTTCTCCAGCACCAGCACCCGTTTCACCAAGAACTCCAAAACCATGTGCATCATCCACTAAAAGACGGAAATTATATTTCTCTTTAAGGGCAACGATTTCTCTAAGTTTACCTTGGTCACCTCTCATTCCAAACACCCCTTCACTGATCACTAAAATTCCTCCTTTTGTTTTTTCTACAATTTTAGAAGCAGATTCCAAGTGCTTTTCAAGGCTAGCTATATCATTATGCTTGAAAGCAAAACGTTTTCCAGGATACATTCTCACTCCATCAACTAAACAAGCATGGCTCTCTGCATCATAGACGATAACATCTCGACCTCTTGGGCTCAATATGGCATCAATGACAGACATAAAACCTTGGTAGCCAAAGTTGAGTAAATAAGAAGCGTCTTTAGAAACGAAGGCAGCTAATTTTCTTTCCAGCTCTTCATGCATCTCCGTATTTCCAGACATCATCCGACTACCCATTGGATATGCTAAACCCCATCTTTCCGCAGCTTCTGTATCCGCTTTTCGAATAGCAGGATGATTTCCAAGCCCAAGATAGTTGTTGACAGACCAGCAAATGACTTCTTTGCCGTTGAATTCCATGCGGTTAGCGAGTTCACCTTTAAGTTTTGGAAAGATCCAGTACCCTTCAGCGATTTCTGACCATTGACCGAGTGGTCCGGGGTTATTTCTTATTCTATCGAATAAATCCATAGTAGTGTAATTTTCTTTTTAAAAATAAGGCGTAAAGGTAAGGTTTAAAAATCGAAAATTAGAAAAGTGGAATAGAGAATTGGAAGGAATGAGAGACGCTTTTTACTTAAGTTCCTAGGGAGTAAAGATCGTAGGTTAATAATTATTGGTTATTTTTGTCATGTGTAAAGTGTTGATATGTGTAAATTTGTGATTATTTATGACTAGTTCGGCAATGGGGGTTAAATGAAATAAGGCCGTTTTCATTAAAAAAATGACTTCGTTGCTGTTTTGACCAAATTGCACTAAAATTCTCTCTAAGGTGAGTGAAAGCTTCGTAAAGAGGGTGAAAGGAATCACCTTGGTTTTTTAAGGATGTTATAAAAGAAAAGGAAGCCTGACTAAAAGATGTAATTTTTGCTTTTAGTCAGGCTTATGAATTGAGTATCTTTTATCGTTGAATTGTAAATGTTTGGCTTGCCAATTTTTTACCTGAATCCGAGTAAGTATTTAGAATATAAAAACCGTCTGCCCATTTGGTGGGAATTTCGATATCCATACTTGACTGATCGCAAACTACTGTTTTTAATGCCTGACCATTTGTATTGTAAATGATGAACTTAGCTACTTCGCTATCATTTTTGACGAAAGTCAGTCTTTCAACTACGGGGTTAGGGTATAGCTGGATTTCACTTATCTGTTGACCAAATGAAAATTGAGGTTTATCATTTGTTTTAAATGGTGCTATTGGTGTATCAAGCTTTAAGGTATAATTTCTTGAAAAGCCTGTAGAGATCATTTCGGTAGAAATAATAAGTTCAGTTGCTCCAGCTGCTGCTGCATCAGGTGTAAAAGTATTACTTGGCTCATCATAAGTACCTGCAAAGCCTCCGAAAATACTAAGTTCCCAGTCT
>CAKZTD010000038.1 GCA_937921595.1 uncultured Saprospiraceae bacterium | reverse complement strand
TTGGGCTTGATTTTCCTCAGGATAAATGCAGTTGTATAATTCCTCAGGACTTGGATAGCTATCTATATATTGACCTTTCCCTTCATCCCTATTGAATTCATAAATCTGTTCTCCGTTTGTACTATATACAAAAGAGAGCTTTAATTTATCTCCATAATTTTTAGCCTGTTCTAAACCACTGGTAGGATGAAGTTTTAATTTTTTGGCTTCGACAACTGCCAAGCGTCTCCCTTTATACCTAAGTAGGTAATCGGCAGAGAGTTGTTTACCTCTTTGGCCTGCTCCAATTTTTTTACCATCTGTAAACGTGTATTCACGGATAATATAGGATGGCTCCCAACCACTTTCTTTAAGTTGGGGATCAGTGTAATTTGCACGGGTATCCGATTCAGTCATCGTCCTGCTTTGGTGAAATAATGAAGTAGTCTCTTGCTTGGTTTAAATATAAGTAATTTATATCAATTGAAAACAATGCGATTACAGAAAGCTAAAGCATGGTTATAAAAGATAGGCTAAGAGAGCATTCAAAAGTGTTATATTAAATTATATATATAGTTCTTAATCATCCTCAATGCATCTTTGTATTACTCCTAATATTAGGAGAAGTTTATTTAAAACAATACCAATGAAGTATTTAAAAGCTTTAGAATTTTTGAACCGAATAAATAGCGATGACGAAATCTATTTGATACCTGATTTCGTTGTTCTTATAAAAGAAGAGATAGGAAATTGTAAAGCAGATAAAATCTATATTGACCAGCTTCAACAAATTCTAAATTTGCTAAATGGTCGCTTTGCAATTAATGGAACAAATAAAACAACTCAGGCAAATAGCGAGTTATTTCAAAAAGCAATTTATAAAACTATTAACAAGCTAACAGATAGGAATTTGGAAGATACTGTCCCCCAATCTGTCCCCTAAAAACACAAAACCCTTGCAAGTGTTTGACTTACAAGGGTTTGTTAATTTAAGTAGTAGCCCGTAGGGGAATCGAACCCCTATTACCAGGATGAAAACCTGGCGTCCTAACCGTTAGACGAACGGGCCAATTTAGGTGTGAATTTCGAAGGTTCAAAACTCACACTTAAATGGTTTCCCGAGTTCGTTAACAGGGTGGACCGAAGCTACATTTTATGCTTTAAAAGTGCCACATTTGACATCCTTTTTCTCAAAAGCAAGGCAAATATACATGCTTTTAGATAATAATGAAATAGCCAGTCGTTTTTTTTCAATAAAATTTTCACTAATTAGCCTTTAAGGTCTAAAATCACCTTCTTGCTTGGCAACTTATTTTAATATGACCTTGAAAAAGTGTACATTAGTAGCAATTTAAGATAATTATTGTTACTTTTACACTAAGTATTAAAAGAATACTATTTTATTTTAAACTACAAAAGGAACTGTATTTACAAAATAGGTTAATATTTGGACAACAAAATTATCCTTTGAAACCTTTTATTTATAGATCCTCTTTTATAGTGGATATACTTCCGAAAAAGAAGACTCCTTTTAAAGAAGTTTATACCTCTTGAATAAATTTTTAAAACTCTATAATCACTTTTCACATGGCAAAAAGAATTGCAATCAACGGCTTCGGTCGAATCGGAAGACTCACGCTTCGTAATTTATTAAAAAACAAAGATGTTGAAGTTGTTGCGATCAATGACCTGACTGATAATAAAACACTTGCTCACCTTTTCAAATATGATTCTGCTCAGGGTACTCACCCAGCAAAGGTGGTATCAACAGATAAACATATCCAAATAGGAAATAAAAAGATCCTTGCTTTGACGCAACGTGATCCTTCTAAATTACCATGGAAGAAACTTAAGGTAGATGTAGTATTAGAATGTACGGGTATTTTTAGAACAACTGATAAAGCCGGTTTACACCTACAAGCTGGTGCTAAACGTGTAGTGATTTCTGCACCTGCTAAAGATGATGGTATCCAAACGATTGTTCTTGGTGTGAATGATGGAGAGATTGATGCTAGCAATAAGATTTTCTCTAATGCATCTTGTACGACTAACTGCTTAGCTCCTCTTTGTAAAGTCATCGACGAAAACTGGGGATTTGTACAAGCTTCTATGACAACGACTCACGCTTATACTTCTGATCAAAGAATTCAGGATGCTCCTCATAGTGATTTGAGAAGAGCTAGAGCTGCTGCAATCAATATGGTACCTACAACTACTGGTGCAGCATCAGCAGTTGGAAAAGTTTATCCTGGAGTTGCAGGTAAAATGTTTGCGATGGCAATCCGGGTTCCTGTGATCACTGGTTCTTTGGTTGAGTTAAATGTTATTGTAGAAAAAGATGTAACCGTTGAAGAGATTAATAAAAAATTCGAAACTAATTCTCGTAGAAAACTAAAAGGTGTTTTAGAATATGTTGATGCTCCTTTAGTTTCTACTGATATCATTGGTAATCCTCACTCTTCTATTTTTGATAGTCAGTTGACTCAGGTTGCTGGTAAAATGATCAAAGTAGTAAGCTGGTATGATAATGAGGCTGGATATTCTGCAAGACTTGCGGATATGTGTAGACGTGTAGCGAAATTGCCTTTGGTGAAAAAAAGAAAAGTAAGTAAAGCTAAGGCTTCTAAGAATGGAGTAATGGCTTAAGATAGAGGTGAGAGGTGAAGGGCCTACGGCTTTGTGAGAAGTGAGTTTTATTACTCAATCTTTAATATCCTCTAACTTTTAAAATAATATAAAAAACACTGCTTCTTTCTTTTGAATGAGCGGTGTTTTTTATTTTTGCGACAAACTAAATATCATTTAACAATGGAATTAAATTTTAAAGGAAAGAAAGCCCTAATCCGAGTCGACTTCAATGTGCCTCTCGATGCAAAATATAAAATCACTGACGATACCAGAATCCAAGCAGCATTACCGACCATCAAGCATGTTCTAAAAGCTGGAGGTTCTGTGATCTTAATGTCTCACCTTGGTCGCCCTCAAAAAAAATTAAATGAGGATGGTTCAATCAATGTTCAGAAGTTTACTTTAAATCATGTGACAAAGCATGTTGGAAAACTACTTCGAAAAAAAGTTCAATTCTGCCCAGAGACTGTTGGTAAAGAAGCTACGAAAATGACCAAGGCATTGAAGCCAGGTGAGGTTTTGATTTTAGAAAATACTCGTTTTCAAAAAGAAGAAAGTAAAGGCGATACTGCTTTCGCAAAAAAGTTAGCAGCATTGGGTGACCTTTACATCAATGATGCTTTTGGAACCGCTCACCGGGCACATGCTTCGACAACAACTGTTGCTCAGTTTTTCAAAAAAGGAACCAAGAGCTTTGGTTTTTTAATGCAAAAAGAAATTGAAAATGCGGAAAAGGTTTTGCACAATCCTGAGCGTCCCTTGACTGCAATCATCGGTGGTGCTAAAGTTTCTGATAAGATTCTTTTGTTAGAAAAATTAATCGACTTCGCTGACAATTTATTGATCGGTGGTGGAATGGCTTATACCTTTTTAAAAGCGCAAGGCGGAAATGTTGGAAACTCATTAGTCGAGGATAACAAACTAAAACTAGCACTTCGTCTTTTGAAAAAAGCGGAAAAGAAAGGGGTAAAAATCTATTTACCAAAAGATTCTACAGCTGCGGATGACTTCAATGCAAAAGCTAAAACAGCGAATAAATACAGCAAGCGAATTCCTAAAGGTTGGATGGGATTGGATATTGGAACGGCTGCTCAGAAAGATTTTACTGCGGTAGTTTTAAAATCTAAAACGTTACTTTGGAATGGGCCAATGGGTGTTTTCGAAATGAAACCTTTTGCTAAAGGAACAATGACGATTGCTAAAGCTGTGGCTAAGGCGACGAGTAAAGGTGCCTTCTCTTTGGTTGGTGGTGGTGATTCTGTTGCTGCAGTAAATCAAATGGGCTTAGCAGATAAGGTGAGTTATGTATCTACGGGTGGAGGTGCTATGCTGGAATTTTTGGAAGGTAAGGAACTCCCGGGGATCGCTGCGATTAAGTAGTTTTTCTCGCTGCGCTTGAAAAAAGGTATAGATCATCTTCGATGATAGGGGTAGATTGCCTACGGCAATAGTGACCTCCTAAATTAGCAAAGCGAAGAACTAAATAAATAGTACTTCGCTTTGCCAAACTTATCCACCTCTATTCGCTTCAGGGAATCTATCCTTCGATAAATTGCTTCGCAATTTATCGCTCCGCATACATCGACTCATAATATTTCTGGTAATCTCCACTCGTCACATTCTCCATCCACTCCTCGTTAGCAAGATACCATTCAGCAGTTTTTCGTAAACCTTCTTTAGCAAAGACCGTTGGTTCCCAGCCAAGTTCGTTCATCAATTTTGATGCGTCAATAGCATATCGTCGATCATGACCAGCACGATCTTTTACATAAGTAATTAATTTTTTAGAAGCCCCTTCTTCACGATCCAAAAGTTCATCCATCACATCACAAAGATCATTGATTAGATCAATGTTTTTCCACTCATTATTTCCTCCGATATTGTAGGTCTCCCCTACTCTACCTTTTTCATAAATCAAATCAATCGCAGTAGCGTGGTCGCCTACCCAAAGCCAATCTCTAGTATATTTTCCGTCACCGTAAACAGGTAAAGATTTGTTGTGCTTAATGTTATTGATAAAAAGCGGCAACAATTTTTCAGGAAACTGAAAAGGGCCGTAGTTATTCGAACAATTCGAAATAACGATTGGCATATCATAAGTATGGAAAAATGCTCTCACTAAGTGATCAGAACTAGCTTTCGAAGCAGAATATGGAGACCGTGGATCATAAGAAGTATCTTCTCTAAATAATCCAGTTTCGCCAAGCGTACCATAAACCTCATCCGTAGAAACATGATAGAAACGCTTACCTTCAAAACTCTCCCAATTATGTCTTGCAGCATTCAACAAATTCATCGTCCCCAAAATATTGGTTTTGATAAATGCAGTCGGATCTTCGATCGATCGATCGACATGAGATTCGGCAGCAAGATGGATAACTCCATCAAAATTGTATTGTTTGAATAAGCCATTTAAAAAATCAGCATCAACGATATCTCCTTTTACAAAAGTATAATTCGGTTTATCTTCGATGTCTCTTAAGTTAGCTAAATTTCCAGCATAAGTCAGTAAATCTAAATTTACATAATGCCTGTCTGGATATTGTTCTACCAACATACGCACCAAATGCGAACCGATAAATCCTGCGCCTCCGGTAATTAAGATTGTTTGTTTCATCTATAATTTTTTTTACAAAAAAAATAAGTAAACAAGTTTATAAGCCAACAAACTAGCAAAAGCCTCATTGTTCACTTATCAACTTGTTCCATTGTTCACTTGCTTAAGCCGGTTCGTCTACCTTCACTGCTATCTTAAAGTATTCGTAAGTTCTTTTCAAACCTTCAGCACGAGATACTTTTGGTTCCCAACCTAAGATTTCTTTAGCTTTAGTAATATTTGGCCTACGTTTTTTAGGATCATCCTCTGGAAGTTCCTTGTAGATTAATTTTGCTTTTGGATTACCTACCAACTCTAATACCTCTTCTCCAAATTCTTTGATCGTCACCTCTGATGGGTTTCCGATATTCACTGGCATGTGATAATCACTGTGTAATAATAACCAGATTCCTTCTACCAAATCATCAACATAGCAGAAAGAACGTGTTTGAGAACCATCACCAAAAACAGTTAATCCCTCGCCACGAATTGCTTGAGAGAAAAATGCTGGTAATACTCGACCATCATTGACACGCATTCTTGGACCATAAGTATTGAAAATACGAATGATTCTAGTTTCAAGACCATGATAATTATGGTAAGCCATCGTAATCGCTTCTTGAAAACGCTTTGCCTCATCGTATACACCACGAGGACCGATTGGGTTCACATTCCCCCAATATTCTTCAACCTGTGGGTGAATCAATGGATCACCATAAACTTCAGAAGTAGAAGCAATTAACATTCTAGCTTTTTTCTCTTTTGCTAAACCCAAAAGATTATGCGTACCTAATGCTCCTACTTTCATAGTTTGAATAGGCATCTGTAAATAATCAATCGGACTTGCAGGAGATGCGAAATGCAAGATATAATCCAGCTCGCCAGCTACATGTACATAATTAGAAACATCATGGTGGTGAAATTCAAATTCCTTTAAAGGAAAAAGATGTTCGATATTCGTCATATCACCAGTAATGAGGTTATCCATTCCAATAACATGGTATCCTTCTTTAATAAAACGATCGCAAAGATGCGATCCTAGGAATCCGGCAGCTCCGGTAATTAAAATTCTTTTCATCTCAATAAATTTTCGGTAGATGTTGATTTGCTAATTGCACTTCGCAAATGGTTTAAAATAATATTTTGTATCTCTTCAGTTAATTCAGTATGCATAGGAAGTGATAAAACCTCCTGAGCTAATTGCTCCGAAACAGGAAAATCTCCTTGATTAAAGCCATATTGTTTATAGGCATGTTGGAGATGTAATGGTATGGGGTAGTATACACCTGAAGCAACACCGTTCTCCTTCAAATTCTTTACCACTTTATCACGATCGGTATTTGGTAGCTTTAATGTATACTGATGATAAACGTGTGTAGAGTACTTTACTTCTTTAGGTATAATTACGTCAGATTCCCCAATTAGTTGCTTGTTATAAAAATCAGCAGCTTTTTGTCTTGCTGCACAGTAATTTTCAAGGTATTTCAATTTTACATTTAAAACTGCAGCTTGCATAGTATCTAGTCGAGAATTCACTCCAATCTCATCATGATAGTATCTAACTTTTGATCCATGATTACAAATCAATCGGATTTTTGTAGCTAACGCGTCGTCATTTGTAAAAATCGCTCCTGCATCTCCATAAGCACCAAGATTCTTCGATGGAAAAAAAGAAGTACAGCCGATATGGCCAATCGTACCTGCTTTTTGAGTCACTCCATTTTCATATTGAAAATCTGCTCCGATCGCTTGAGCATTATCTTCAACTATGTGAATTCCGTGTTTTTGAGCAATTTCCATAATGGCCTCCATATTACAGGATTGACCAAATAAATGGACAGGAATAATACATTTTGTTCTTTCGGTGATGGCGTCTTCTATGAGACGCTCATTTATATTAAAAGTATCATAATCGACATCAACAAAAACCGGTTTTAGTTGAAGTAATGCGATCACCTCGGCCGTTGCCACAAAAGTAAAAGGTGTTGTTATCACCTCATCTCCTGGTTTTAAATCCAAAGCCATTAAAGCAATCTGGAGCGCATCGGTGCCATTTCCGCAAGGAATGACATGTTCTACACCTAAAAATTCTGCAAGATTTTGAGAGAAAGTCTTTATCGGACCTCCTCCTATAAAGTAACAGGAATCCAATACTTCATGAATTGCTTGATCAACTTCAGGTTTGATTCTTCGGTATTGACCTTGAAGGTCTACCATGGGAATGTTTTGCATATATTCTGTTTTCAGTCCGCAAAGATAATTATTAATGATTGAATTTCTGAATGCTAGAATGATTGAATAATGCTCCCTATTCGATCATTTAAGCATTTTCGCATTTATGCATTCTAACTCTCTTTCTAAAACCTGACTAATCCGTCGGATAAGATTTGTCAAAGTGGCCGAATCTCCCGTTCTTTGCGTTAAGTTATTAGATAAAAAAACATATTACATGAAAAACGCTTTGCTCAGTTTATTATTAGTGATTCCGATGTTTGTTTTTGGCCAACAAGTCCGAAACAATGATGTTAATGTGGTGAATCTGGGTTTTGAATATGGGTTTCATACTCCTGGAGGAGATCTAAAAGATCGATTCGGCTGGGGTTCCATGCTAGGAGGAGAATTAGAATATCTTTTAAAAAGTAACTGGTCAATTAGTATTGATGCAAGTTATATTTTTGGAAGACGAGTTTTTGAAGATCCGATCAATCCACTAAAAGGAGTGGATAGTTTATTGATCGGAAACAACTTTTCTCAAGCCACTATATTTTTACGACAAAGAGGTTTTTATACTGGTGTGTCTGTTGGAAAGCTTTTCCCTGTAAGTAAGAGGAATAAAAAATCTGGTATTAAAGTCGACTTAGGTGTTGGTCTTTTTCAGCATAAGATCAGAATTCAGGATGATCCCGAATCTTTTGTTCCAATCCTAAGTGGTGATTATAAAAAAGGATATGATCGATTAACCAATGGTCTTGCACTTCGACAATTTGTTGGTTACCAACATTTAGCTAACAACCGATTGCTTAATGTATATGCAGGCTTTGAATTCACTCAGGCTTTTACGCAAAATCGAAGAACGACTAATTTCGATACGATGGCTCCTGATAATACTAAAAGACTTGATTTATTGAGCTCTTTTAAAGTGGGTTGGATCTTGCCATTCTATATTGGCGAAAAGGGGGAAGAGATTTTTTATTAGAAAACTTCCCTAAGGTTTACTAATTTTTTATACTTGATAAAGAGAAATTTAGTAAACCTAAAACCTTAAGCTATGAAAAAAAAATACCTGCTTTCCACAATCTTACTCTTTTCTTACCTTTTTGCGTTTTCGCAAAACCAACTAACTGGTGTTGAGTTTTGGTATTTAAATAATCAAGACGTCCTTACTATAAGCAATAAATCACTATTCCATTATGATGAATTCGGAAACGAAGTTTTAACCAATAACCTTATATGGAAATTAGATAGTATTTCATTTATACCTAGTTTCAGAATTACCAAAACATATAATGAAAACAATTTAATCACTAATTTCAAACATGAAAGATATAGAGACAATATGTATGGTTATTATATAAACAAAAAAATAGACTATACCTATGAAGGAGAATGTCTCCAATCTATTTCCGAATTTAATAGTCCTGTATATTCCACTCCTAGAAAATTTACTTTTTATAACCCGACAACGTGTTTGATTGATTCTATAGAAGTCCATTATTTTTCTAATCTCAATACCGCTTTTGAAAAAGACTATGTGGATAGATATTTCTATTCAGGCAATATTGAAACTCGTATAAGATTTTGTAAAGACTCTCTAGATAACTTTAATGTTGAATGCAGTAAAAGCATTTATACCAAAGATGACAGAGGTCTTATTATTAGAATCGAAGGCGATTCGGATATTGGTCCAGAATTATACATCAAGGAATACGATGAAAAAAGAAACCTAGTTTATGAATCCTATTCTGGAGAAATCTCTCCAGGGATTTGGGATTTATTCCAAGAGAAAAACATTACTTACACCTTTAATCAGGCTGAACAACTTCAAGAGAAACAAACAATTACCATCGGCTACTTAAATGGCATTACTACTGGGTTTAGTACCGCAACTGAAAACTATGAATACAATTGTGAAGATTTATTGAAAACAAAAACATCGATAAGTGCTTCGGGAAGAACAAGCGTCGAATACTATCAATACTTAAACGACCACAATTGTAATTTATCTGAGGACATAGACCTCTTGACTATCCGCCCCAACTTTACACAAGGATATGTCTTAATAGAAAGTGAAATTCTTCAAAACGAAAAAAGTTACATCCATATATATAACATGAGTGGGAGCTTAATGAAACAGTTTAAACCGGTAAGTGTAAATAACTACCAATTAGATTTAAGCACTTTCCCTAATGGCAATTATATCATCCATGTTTTCAACAAAAACCATAGCGAGATAGAGCGAGTTCTGAAGATGTAATTTTTCCTTTATCCACATACAATACCTTTACGTCAAGAAAAAACGACATTAGGTATTTGGTTTTCGGGCTCTCCTAAAGCCGAACACCTAGATACCGTTTAGGCTCCCGTTAAAATTAAGTACTAATGTCATCTTAATCCCCTTCAAACCTGATTGGCATAAGTTCTAAAAATTCCTACCTTTGAGCATGCTCGGAATTTACAATATCGCTTTACAATTTTATAAAAAAGGAATCCAATTCGCTTCCTTTTTCCAAACCAAAGCATCCCAATGGATTGAAGGTAGAAAAGAGGTGTTCCAAACATTAGAACGTTCAGAAGTCGGAGCAGAAAAAAATCTCGTTTGGATTCATGCCGCTTCTCTCGGAGAATTCGAACAAGGCCGTCCAATCATTGAGCAAATCAAACAAGTGTATCCAGATTGTAAAATTTTACTTAGCTTCTTCTCCCCTTCTGGTTATGAAATTCGAAAAAATTATCCCTTAGCAGATTATGTTACTTACCTGCCTTTAGATACTCAAAAAAATGCTAAACGATTCATCGAAATTACCAAACCCAAACTGGTGATTTTTATAAAATACGAACTCTGGTATCATTACTTCAACGAGCTTCAAAATGCAGGCATCCCTACCCTTTTGGTTTCTGCTTTGTTTCGAGAAAAGCAATTCTTTTTCAAAAGCTATGGCCAATGGTTTAAAAAAGTAATCAAAGGTCTTGATCATATTTTTGTACAAAATAAAAACGCTGAACAGGTGCTTTTAAAAAATGGAATATCGAACGTTTCAATCGTTGGTGATACTCGAGTAGATCGAGTCGCCAAACTTGCCAGTCAGCAAAAAAGCTTTTCTATTATTAAAGAATTCGTTGGAGGTCGACCGGCATTGATCCTGGGAAGTACTTGGCCTTTGGATGAAGAAATTCTAAATTCTTACATCAATAGCTATCCGCAAAAATGGCGATACATCATTGCCCCTCATGATATTGCTGAATCAAGAGTCGAACATATTGAGCATACTTTTCTTCCTTCAAAAATTCGATATTCAAAAGCGGAAGGTGTGGATTTAAAAAATTATGACATGCTGATCATCGATAACATCGGTATGCTCGCAGCACTTTATCAATATGGAAAAGTTGCCTACATCGGAGGTGCTTTGGGCAAAGGTTTACATAATACTTTAGAACCTATTGCATTTGGATTGCCAGTGGTTTTTGGTAAGAAGTTTCAAAAGTTCGAAGAAGCCAATTGGTTGGTAGAAAATGGCGGAGGGTTTTCGATTCATTCTTCAGATAGCCTACACAAAATATTCAATCAATTAGAAGAAGATACTTTTTACAATAAAGCATCTGAAAAGGCGAAAGAATACATTCAAAAGAATCAAGGAGCTACAGAGGAGATCCTTAAGTTTATAAAGAAAAAAGGGTATTTAAATTAGAAACAATCTAGTCATATCGTCATCTGATTACATAGTTATATAATCAGATGACCACATAACTACATGAAATAAATGTCGAAACTACGCAAAGCCATAAAAGCAATTTCAGCAATCATAAAAAAACCATCCTTACTAAATTTGGTTTTCTACGATGATCAAGCCTGGGGAGATCGGGTCGAAAAAGAGCATAATATGAAGCCTAGTCTTCCGGTTGTTGATATCCAAAACTTCCTAACAGAAGGAACAGAAACTTTGGAGACTTTCGCATTTTTAGGAGGAGGTTCACTACCAACGGATTTGATGCTTTTAAAAAGTCTGAGCAAAAAAATTCCGAATTGTCAATATTTTGAAATCGGTACCTGGCGAGGAGAAAGTGTGGTCAATGTCGCTGATACTGGAGCTAGTTGTTATACCTTAAATCTGTCTAACGCAGAATTAAAAGCCTTGAATATCCCGGACAGTTATGCAGACTTACATGGATTCTTTTCATTAAAAAAAGAAAACGTAAATTATCTCTATGGCAATTCTATGGATTATGATTTTGCAGGATTGAACAAAAAATTTGACTTAATTTTTATTGATGGAGATCATCATTATGATTTTGTAAAAAACGATACCAAGAAAGTTTTTGAACATTTAGTTCATGAAAAAAGTATTGTCGTTTGGCATGACTATGCGTATTCTCCGGAGAAAATCAGGCCTGAGATTTTATTGGGAATTCTTGATGGCATTCCTCCTGAGTTTAAGAAAAACCTTTACCATGTTTCTAATACGATGTGTGCGATTTTCACGCGTCAACCTTTGGAAAGTTTTCCGATAGATATTCCTACGGTTCCTGATAAAAAATTTAGAGTGAGGGTGGATTTGGAGAACCTTTGATCAAAAAGACTTAAAGCAATTTTCTTTTTTGTCTTGACACAAATAGGCAAGCAATACCGACTGAATATTGTGGCATAAAAACCTCAAGGCTATATACTTTTTAGTAAAAGGTCATTCTCCTAAATTCTGGCTATAGTTTTAAATTTAATATAAAATTCTTGCTTAAAACTTTAAGTACTCCATGTTTTCCAAAATCAAAAAATACAGTTTTCATCTCATTCTTATTGCACTCACTTACTGGTTGCTTTGGATATTTGATGGGCCACTTGGTTACGCTTACGATTTTATATCTCAACAACAAGCCATCGAAAGTATTGAAGAATTAGAGACTCAATTTAAATCTTTCCAAATCCTGAGCTATGAAGAACTACCAGAACGAAAAAAACAAAGCCTTCATTCTGACGATGAAAAAACTTGCTATGGAATTGATAAAACCATTTTTTATAACGATCATCGCTTTTTAAAAGTCAGCTGGTTTAATCGTTATAAATTTCTGGTTGCAGATTACCGCGTTCGGGATTTCATGTCTGGCAGTCATTTTTTTGTAAACACACCTAGTTTTCCACATTTGGATAAAACGCAGTACATCCCTCTTGATAAAAAAATACTTCACAGAATTTTACACTTAAAAAAGGAACTTGAAGCAAAAGGATTTCATGGAGACCAGATTGGCATTAACTCTGGATTTCGTACGCCTTTTTATAATGAAGCCGTTGGTGGAAAAATATGCAGTCGCCATCAGTTTGGTGATGCCGTAGATATCCGGGTTTATGATATTAATGATGATCTCAAAGCAGATGCTGAAGATGCAAAAATTGTCTATGATCTTTTGGATGCTAAAGTCATTGGCAATAAAGGTGGACTAGGAAAATATAAAAGCGATGCTAACGTTTTGCATTTTGATACCCGAGGAAGACGGGCTCGTTGGCATTATTGATTTTAGAGAGAGGTAGCAAATATTGTAATAAGGACAAAAATGATTATAAAATTGAACTAACTCCAAGCTTACTTAAAGCGACATTAGGTGTTCGGTATTCGCGCTCTCCTAATGCCGAACACCTAATAGCGTATTTTCTAATATAAAAATAACCGCTTAGGTGCCCCTTTAATAAAAAAATTATTGTCTTCCTATTTAATAGTTATATGACTAGATTATAACATAGCTACATAATTTTATCCAGCACTCCCCTTCCTTTTCTAAGAAATTACTTAATTTTCCACCGTGAATCCAAATACGCTATTTCGTTCCTTTAATGACCTCAACGTACTTATCCTTGGCGATGTGATGATTGATCAGTATCTGACAGGCAAGGTCGAAAGAGTTTCTCCTGAAGCTCCAGTTCCTGTTGTTCGATTAAATGCTACCGAAAATCGCCTTGGTGGTGCCGCAAATGTTGCCTTGAATATCAAGTCAATGGGAGCGACTCCTTTTCTATGTAGTATCATTGGTGATGATAAAAATGCGGCCATTTTTGAGCACCTACTTCCCGAGCAAGGGATTGATGCGAGTAGTATTCTTCGATCAAAAGAACGTTGCACTACCGTAAAAACCAGAGTTTTAGCGGCCAATCAGCATTTATTAAGAATTGATCAGGAAGACAAAAAAGATCTTTCTAATGGTGAACGAGAGTTATTTTTAAAAAGCATTCGTTCTATTCTTGACGAACAAGAAATCCATGTTATACTTTTTCAAGATTATAATAAAGGGGTGTTAAGTATTGAAGTCATCCGACAGATTATTCTGGAAGCCGTTCGGAGAGAGATTCCTACCGTCGTAGATCCAAAATTTGATAATTTTCTGGAATATAGAAATACAAGTTTATTTAAACCCAATCTAAAAGAAATCCGGGAAGCTCTAAATTTTGAAGTCGAACCCAATATAGATTCTCTGTCTAAAGCTTCTGCTCATCTCCGTTCCAAAATGCGGAATAAAGCCATCATGATTACCCTTTCTGAAAAAGGAATTTTTATTGATTCAGGAGACAAACAGTCCATTCTTCCTACTCAATCTAGAAATATCGCTGATGTATGCGGTGCAGGAGATACGGTCATCAGTATTGCTGCTTTAGGAATTGCGCTCGATCTTGATCTTGAAGACATCGCCATTCTTGCTAATCTTGCTGGCGGACAGGTATGTGAAAAGGTAGGCGTTGTTCCAGTTCATAAAGCGCAATTACTTCGTGAGTATGAATATTTGCTAGCTCATTCAGAATAGCTACCATTACCAACCAGTATTCAAAATAATATTAGTTTTAAATATGCTCTATGTTAGAAAGGCATTCGGTATTAGGTTTTCGGGCTCTTCTAATGCCGAAATTCTAATACCGTTTATACTCAGTTTCAAATTAAGCGTTTAGTTTCATTAGTAAATTCAAGCCTGATTTGCATGTTAAATTATCTTTTAAATCTTGATGGTATTAATTAATTCAAGTTGCAAATTATTCTCAAAAAAGGATACTCTTTTAAGTTTAAGCCGACTTTAGAAGGCTGTAACTTGAAAGTATCGAATAATGGCAAGTTTGTAACTTGCCCAATGTATTATCCGCAACTTCTTTTAATAAAGAAAAAACAAGATGGCAATTACCAAAAAAAATTCGCTACGCTCATGACATAGGCCTTCGGTCTTACGATTCCCAATCATAAACTCCATTGAAATTCAGTTTTGCCAAATACTTTACATTTTATAAGCGGATAAAGTATAATCTTTGAGGACACTTCTTTAGCACCTAAAAAATGGTCTCCTAAAGTTGATTGCTGCAATCAAATTCACATTTACAAATCGGATATAGGCTAACAAGCAAAAATGAGGTGATTTTCTAATTCTCCTCCCTAAAGCGTGAAAATCAAACAAAATTGTTTTTTGTATGTTACTAAGCAGAATTGCTCAAATTCAGCCTTTTTTTGATGCTTGAATGGCCATTCTCTAGTAATGAATCGTTTTTTTCAATGACAATTGGGTATTCATTTACGTAAATACAAAGACACTTATTTTACCAAACTTCAAAACATAAGACATATAGACCATTTATGGGATGAAAATCCCTTACTTTTTATTAATTTTGCGCTTAACTCTTATTTTACTAAATATCAAAATAACATTTTTTATGAAGACGAATTTAACACGTAAATTTTCTTTCTTGTTTTTGTTATTAGCTGGTGTGACTACTTTCAGTAACGCTCAAACATTTTTTGAGATCACAGCTCCAGCTTCTGTAATAGAAACATATAACCCTGTAGGAACGGCAAACTGGGGAATGGCTTTACCAGACTGTTCTAACATTTATACCCTTGATGGAGAAATCATGATCATCGCGGATGATATGGCTTCTGATACTACAGGAGTATTTACTGACGGTTGTGAAATGGCTGGTAACGACCTTACTGGAATGATCGCTCTTGTTGACCGTGGAACTTGTAACTTTTCTACTAAAGCATTAAATGCTCAAGGTGCTGGTGCAATTGGAGTTATTATTTGTAATAATGATCCTGCGACTACACTTCCAACGCCTATGGGTGCTGGACTAGGATCAGACGATGTAACCATCCCAGTATGGGGACTTGAGTTTGATGAGTGTGCTGCTTTTCGTACTGAAATTATGAACGGTACTGTAACAACAGGTAATTTATTTTACATGACTCCTCCTGTAGGTCCAGATGTTATCCTTTGGGGTGCTAACGTTGGTGAAGGTGACTTCTCTGGCGGTCTTAACGGATGGACAACTGCTGATTTAGGATGTGCTAATGGTGGAGCTACTTCATTATGGAACTGGGATGCTGACGCTGATGCAGTTGATGGTGCATTTTCTGCTGGTGGTGGTGTAAGTCAAGCACTTACTGCATGTAATGGTGCAATGGTATTCGATTCAGATTTTTATGACAACAATGGTGATGGTGGAAACCTTGGTGGTGGAGACTGTACTGCTGTTCAAACAGGTGAATTAATTTCTCCTGCAATTGATTTGAATGCAATTACAAATGGTGGTATGGATGTTCCTGCTATCTCTGTAAAATGGCATCAAGCAACTCGTCAATTCACAAGTACTTATATCGTTTCTTATAGTAATGATGGTGGTGATACTTGGAATGACATTGAAGTAAACGATGATATCGAAACAAACAGCCCTCACCTTAATGAAGAGCGAAGAGCACTTCTTGCTGATGCTGACCTTACTTCTACTGAATTCCACGTAAAATTCAGATACGAAGCAAACTACTACTACTGGATCATTGATGATGTTCAGTTAATCCCTGCAGAAAATAATAACCTTCAGGTAAACACTAACTTCTATGCAATTGCTCCAAATGCATTGACTCCTGAAACTCAATTAGAAGGATTTAGCTTCCTTGCGGATATCGCTAATGTTGGTGCTGCTGATCAGCCTAACACCACGCTTAATATCTCTATTACAGATGATGGAAGTGGAGCTGTAGTATACGATCAAGATCTAAGTTACGGAACGACAGTAGCTGACTCAGTTTATGAGAATGTTCCTTTCGATGCTGCAGCTATGGTTTACACACCAGTAGGAACAGATGGTAGTACCTTTACAGGAACTTACTCGATCTCTTCTGATAGTGTTGATTTTGATTTAAGTAATAACGAGGTAAGTTTCCAATTCGGAATCTCTGATACTATCTTCTCTAAAGATTTCGCTCCTACATTTGCTGTAAGACCTTCTGATGCTAGCTGGCCTGGTGCTGACGAGGTTCATACCTGGGCATTCGGTAATTCTTACCATATCGTAAATGGTTCTGATGCTCCTAATGTTGAAGATCAATGGTATGCTTCTTCAGTTACTTTCGCTATAGAAGCTGTACCAGCTGGTGATCTTGTCCAAGCAACTTTATACAGATGGGATAACTTTGATACTGACGTAGATGGTGATATGGGTTTAACGGATAGAACTGCAATTGCATTCGCTTTTTATGCAGCTACAGGAAGTGAAGATGGGACCAACTTACAAACATTACAATTTTCTCCATCAGGTGCTGGTAATCCTAATGATGAAGCAGGAAATATCTTTCTTGATTCAGGTGGGACTTATGCGGTTATGATTGAATATACAGCTAGCCCTGGTACTGATATGGAAGTATCTGCTGCTGATGGTTGGGAATATAATGCTCAAACTTTCCGTACAACTGCTGCTTTTGGAGATGTTCCTTATCGTCCAGCGGCTCTGATCGCTACTGGTGACATATCAACTATTGATTACGTTTCAGGAAGTTTTGCAAACATCGTTCCTACGGTTCGATTGAACATTGCTCCAAAGATCATCATTAGTGTTGAAGAATTAGATGCTGCAAATATCATTTCGCTTGCTCCAAATCCTGCTGATGATTTTGTAAATCTTAATCTTGACTTTGTAAATACTCAAGATGATATCCAAGTAAACATCCTTGATGTTTCAGGAAAAACATTAATGGGTAATATTTACAACAATGTTTCTAAAGAGACTGTACATATTAATACAAGTGCATTTTCTGCTGGTATCTACTTCATCAATGTTGTGACTGAAGAAGGTGTAAGAACTGAGCGTCTTATCATCCAGAGATAAACAAAATGTCTTTAAGGCTACGGCCTATAATAAACCCTTCTGGAATATCTCCAGAAGGGTTTATCTTTAACTCCTCCAAGCTAAGCTTTTCACGTGATTCACTTCTACCCTTTCTCTAAGGGCTTTTTGACTCTTTGTTTTATTAACAACTCACAATTTTTTTAAAATGAAAAAAACTTTTACAAAAAACTTGATGATGGCATTTGCTGCCATCTTTGCCTTTAACATGGCAACTGCACAAACCGCTTTTTATACTGAAGATTTCACCGCTGATGGACTTCCGACAGGATGGACAACCGATGATGCAAGTACAAATGATACGATGTGGGACTGGTGTGGTGATCCATCAGAAGGAAATCCATGTATTCCAAACTGGACCACTTATAATGGTCAGCATGATGGTGTATTTACTTCAACATCAGGAGGGGGACATGTATTTTTTGATTCTGATATTTTAGCAACACTTCCTGCTAATCATGTTGCACAACTTACTTCATCTCCGATTAACTGTTCCGGGCAACCAGAAGTTTGGGCGAAGTTCGAATCTTTATTGGGCGTTTGGGCAACGGCAACTATGGATAATGCGATCCTAGAAGTAAGTATTGATGGTACGAACTGGACACCTTTCAATATCTTTGACATTGCTCCAGGTATGTCAGGAAATGTACCAGGAACAACAAGATGGACCTTTAATCCAGGTTATGCTTTTATTGATATCTCGTCTGTTGCATCCAACCAACCTTCTGTAACCTTACGTTGGTCTTGGACTGGAAACTACGAGTATTACTGGTTATTAGATGATGTAGAACTTTATGATGCTGATCCAACAACTCTGTTTATTCCTGCAAATGATTTAACGGTAAATGATTTCTTTGCAATTGCTCCAAATGCATATACGCCTGCTTCTCAGATTGAGCAATTTGGATTTTTAGCAGACGTAAGAAACTCAGGTTCTACGACTCAAAACAATGTTAATCTAAATGTACAAATAGTAGATAATGCAACTTCAGCTGTACTTCTAACTGAAGATCTTGCATATGGTTCTATTGATCCTTTTGTAACTGTTGAAAATCAAGTTTTCGCAGGTGCTGGTTTCACTCCAGAGGCAACGGTTGGAAAATCATACACCGGAACTTATACTATATCTGCGGACTCTATGGATGCAGATATTTTAGATAATACAAGAACATTTGACTTCTTTGTTTCAGATACTTTATTTGCAAAAGAAAATGGCCCTACCCGAAATGTAACTCCGGGTGATGGTAACTGGACTGATGCTACACAACCTCATAACTGGGGATATGGCAACAATTTTTACATGCCAAATGGTGAAGGTTTGAATGCTCGATATGCTACTTTTATGGTTGGTAATCCTGCTGAGATGCATGAACGATTTTTCACGATTAACTTATATCGTTGGGATGAAGATACGAACGGTGATCTTAATTTAGACCCAGATGAGCGTACGGTAATTGGTACTCACCTTTATTTCTTGGATAGTACTCAGGTCACATCAGACGATATGATTACGGTACCTTTATTAGCTCCAGGAGCTACAGAAGTAGGACCAATTCCATTATCAAACAACACCAATTATGTTTTAATGATTGAGTATGAAACGAATGACGTTGTAAACTTTACAGCGAGAGTAAGTGATGACTATCAATATGGTGCTCATGATTTGAGAACGGATTCATTAATGGCATCAAAAAGAACAGAATTTACTTCTTTTAGCAACGGTCCTTTAGCAATTGAAGCGATCGAGTCTAATGGTTTTGGTTTTGCACCAGTCCTTAGATTGAGTGTAGGTGAAGCTTTAGAATTTGTTTCTGTAAAAGATATTCTTACGGATGATAACAAAATTTCGGTTTCTCCAAATCCTGCAAATTCATACATTGAATTGAATTTAGATTTAGTAGAAAATCATAGCGATGCTATTGTTAGAATCATTGACATTACTGGAAAAGTAGTTTCAGAACGTTTCTATGATAATGTTCAAAAAGAAACTTTCAACTATAATGTAAGTGATTTAGCAACGGGTTCTTACTACATTCACTTTGTATCAAATATTGGAAATAAAACAGTTCCTTTTATTGTAACGAAGTAATTGTAATTAAAACTTTATAAGCTTTGAGCTTAAATAAAAAAGCCTCTCGGAATAATTTCCGAGAGGCTTTTACTTTTAGTAAAATTACGAGGTAAAACTCCTACCCTTACAGCTTGCTCAGTTGCTCTTTTAAAATCGCAATCTTAGCTTCTGAATCCGCTTGCTTCTTTCGTTCATTAGCAACGACTGCGGGAGGAGCATTATTTACAAAACGCTCATTACTTAGCTTTTTAGTTACACCAGTAACAAAACCTTCGAGACGTTTTAATTCCTCTTCAATTTTCGCACGTTCAGCTTCTACATCAACTTCGATGCTTACCCCAACGAAATAATTTTCCGTTCCACTCAAAAAGGAAACACTACTTGGAACCTCTTCGCTGGTGAAATTCATTTCCGTCAACTTAGCCATTTTTTTAACAATAGCAGCTAAACCATCTGTTGCATATAAAGCTTTTGAACTTTCACTTTCTTCTATGAATAGTGGAAGCGCTTCGTTTTTACTGATGTTATTTTTCGCTCGTACATTGTGAACTTTCGAAATGACATCTCTTACTTTTTCAAAACGATCAAGAATGCTTTGATCGAAAGATTCCGCTCCAGGATATTTACTGATTACACAGTCATCACCTGCGGCTCTTTCTTTCAATTGATGCCAAACTTCTTCCGTAATAAAAGGCATAAACGGATGAAGTATCGTCATCAATTTTTCATAATAAAAAAGTGTTTTATCTAAAGTCTCCCGATCGATTGGTTTTCCAAAAGGCGGTTTGATCGCTTCCATATAAAAAGCATAAAAATCATTCCACATGAAATTATAAAGCGTCATCAAAGCATCAGATAGTCGATAGGTTTTAAACTTATCTTCTAATTCTGTCAATGTTTGATTCATTTTATGCTCCAACCATTCTACTGACAATTTATTGATCAGGCCTGTATCTTTATCGATTGGCTCTTCAACAATTTCCCAGCTATTGATTAGCTTAAGACCGTTCCATATTTTATTACAAAACTTAGATCCTTGCAAACAAAGTGCACTTTCATTTAAAACCGCATTCGCATCTTTATCGAAAGGTGCATCGAAGACAATATCATTACCAGCTGCGGCACTACTCAACATTCCAAAACGTACACCATCCGCGCCGTAGTTTTCGATCAATGCTAAAGCATCCGGAGAATTCCCCAAAGACTTGCTCATTTTTCGACGCTTATTATCTCTTACCATTCCGGTAAAATAAACATCGTTGAAAGGTTGAATCCCTTTGCTTTTTGCAAGTTCTTCTCCGATCAAATCTTCGGACCATTCGTAACCAGCCATGATCATACGAGCTACCCAAAAGAACATGATGTCCCATCCAGTAACGAGTACATTGGTCGGATAATAATATTTTAATTCTTCCGGATTTTCAAAACCATCAAAAACGGACATGGGCCACAACCAAGAAGAAAACCAAGTATCTACTACATCTTCATCTTGATTTAAATCATCGATACTTAGATCAGGATTTCCTGTTTTTTCACGAGCTTGAGCCAAAGCTTCATCCGCTGTTTCTGCAACGAAAATATGATCCCCCATGTACCAAGCCGGAATTCGTTGTCCCCACCAAAGTTGTCGAGAAATACACCAGTCTTTTACATTATCTTCATTGAGCCAATTGTAGTACATGTTCCACATATGCTCTGGATAAAAAGTAACTTCTTTGTCTTCTACAGCTTTCAAAGCCGTAGCGGCAAAGTCTTTCATATCCAAAAACCATTGCAAAGTCAAACGTGGTTCAACAACAGAATTTGTTCGTTCTGATCGTCCTATCTTCGTCCGATAATCTTCTGTCTTTACGAGATGTCCAGATTCTTTTAATAATTTTTTAATATTTTTTCTAGCCTCGAAACGATCTTGTCCGATCAGGATTTGAGCCTTATCATTTAGCGTTGCGTTCGCATTTAAAATATCAATTACTTCAAGATTATGTTTCGTTCCTATTTCATTATCATTAGGATCATGAGCAGGTGTAATTTTCAAAGCACCCGTTCCAAATTCAATATCAACATAGCTGTCACCGATGATTGGAATTGCACGGTTGATCAAAGGAATGATTACTTTTTTACCAATCAAATGGTTGAAACGTTCATCATCCGGATTTACCGCAATTGCCGCATCCGCCATAATCGTTTCAGGTCTTTGCGTCGCAATGATTATTCCCTCACCAGTTCCATCTTCAAAGTCGTAACGGATATAAGATAGTTGAGCATTTTCTTCCGTATGGATTACCTCTTCTCCAGAAAGTACCGTTAGTGCTTCTGGATCCCAGTTGGTCATTCGAAGTTTTCGATAGACTTTTCCTTTTTTAAATAAATCAACAAAAACCTTTCGAACGGCATCGGACAATTTATCTTCCATCGTAAAACGGGTCCGTTCCCAATCACAGGAAGCACCTAGTTTTTTTAGCTGATCTAAAATGATCCCGCCATATTTATCTTTCCATTCGAAAGCATATCCTAAAAACTCATCTCTTGAAAGATCTCCTTTTTTGATTCCACGTTCACGAAGCATCTTTACGACTTTGGCCTCGGTAGCAATCGATGCATGATCCGTTCCTGGAACCCAACAAGCATTCTTACCTTCCAATCTCGCTTTTCGAATCAAAATATCCTGAATAGTATTATTAAGCATATGCCCCATGTGTAGCACTCCCGTAACGTTCGGTGGAGGGATGACGATCGAAAATGCTTCTCGATCATCTGGCTCCGAATGAAAATAATTGTTTTTCATCCAATGCTCATACCACTTCGCTTCAGTTTCACTGGGATTGTAGGCTTTAGTATTACTCATTATTTATCTTTTTAAAATTCTTTTTTATTAATATTTCAATTCGATAATTTTACAATCTTCTTCGCTTTTGTAAAGGACGATAAAAAGATTATCATAAACACTTTCATCGATATGATCATATACCTTTTTTGATTGAAAAAGGTTCAATAAATTCGGGATTGAATTGGAATGCCCAACAATTAAAAACTTTTCTCCTTGACGGGAAAGCAGTGGGTCCAAAAATTCAGATTGCTTTTTGGGATTATAACTGTCCACTTCCATTTTCTGAAGCTCCGCAGTTGGAGCAGCCGTGTAGATGGTTCTTTTATAATTGGTTGAAAAAATCGTACTCAATTTTACATCTTCCAACATCTTTCCCAATTTCTTTGCTCTAATCATTCCATCATCTGTCAAACTTGGATCTTTCCCACCTTCTTTTTCTGCATGTCTGACCAGGTAAAAAATCGCAGCATCACCTTTGGTATAGCCAGGAATCGAAATGCTCTTTCCTCCAGCAGCAATGACTCCTTTATCGTTGAGATCATTGACCATTTTTCCGTTTAAGTTTTTGGAACAACTCAAGGCAGTAAAAGAGAGTAGAATAAAAAGTAGTAATTGTTTCATATATTTTTTAGTAGAGGGTTATTGATTATTTTATTAAATTGAACTTAGGTTTAAATTATTTATTTTCATTCACAACATGCTCTTCAAAAATACCCGCCTCCACTTGATTGCGCATCAGATCTTCGATCGTTTCCCTTTTTCGAATCAGATAATCTTTTCCTTCATGAACCAAAACTTCAGCTGGACGATATCGTGAATTATAATTAGAGGCCATTGAAAAACAATACGCACCAGCATTATAAAAAGCAAGTACATCACCTTCTCGTATTTCAGAAATTTTTCGGTTGATTCCAAAAGTATCCGTTTCACAAATGTATCCAACAACGGTATAGATTCTTGGTTTTGCTTCAGGGTTTGAGATGTTCACAATGTTGTGATGCGCATTATAAAACATAGGACGAATCAAATGATTTTGTCCAGAGTCAACACCAGCAATAACCATTGACGTTGTTTGTTTGACCACGTTGACATTGACCATAAAAACTCCTGATTCACTGACTAAGAATTTCCCCGGTTCAAACATCAAGGTCAGGTCTTTTCCATATTCCTCGCAGAAATTATTGAAACGCTCCGTCAATTTTTCACCAAGGTCTTCGATATCGGTTGCGATATCATTTTCTTTGTATGGCACTTTGAAACCAGAACCAAAATCCACGTATTCTAAATCTTTAAAATCTTTTGCACTATTGAATAAAATTTCTGCTCCTCGTAAGAAAACTTCTGAATCCAAAATATCAGATCCGGTATGCATGTGTATTCCTTCAACCGTCAAACCTGTTGCTTCCACCACTCTCAATACATGCGGCAATTGATAAATCGAAATTCCAAACTTAGAGTCGATATGTCCGACTGATATTTTAGATGAACCTCCGGCAAGGATATGTGGATTGATTCGAATACAAACTGGTACCTCATTATGTACATGTCCGAATTGCTCAAGAATTTCTATATTATCAATATTGATTTTCACACCATATCCAAGTGCTTGTTCTATCTCTTCCAGGCTTACACAATTTGGTGTAAAAATAATATCATCTGGAGCAAAACCAGCTTTCAATCCCATCTGTACTTCCTGAATGGAAACCGTATCCAGACCAGCACCCAATTGTTTAAAATAACGAAGCACATTAATATTAGTCAATGCCTTACAAGCATAATTGATTTTTAGCTTTTTCACTTTGAAAGCATTGGTCAACCGTTTATATTGACGTTTCATTATCGCCGTATCATAGACGTATAATGGACAATCATATTTCTCGCAAAGGGAAAGTAAATTCACGCCATTGCTTAACTCGTAATTTCCGTTTTTTAAATTCATTGAAGTGTGTTTAAAACATTAGCATTTTGATTTTAATAAATTAGGTTTTAATCTGGCTAGAGTGATATTTTTTAATGGTCGCAAAGATAAGAAATTCTGGAAAACGAGCTAACCCCTTCTGAGTAGGTCAAGTTCGTTCGAAACAGGCCAAACATTAGCCATTCCAATTTCGGCCTAGGCTGAACCTATGCAAAGCACTAGTCCCAGATATTACTCTAAAAAAAATATTACCTTTTCTTACATCATTCACACCAAAATAGTTCATGTCTACATCTTTAGTGTAGAAGTCGTTAAAATAGAATGATAAAATTTGACACATTTTCGTAATTAATTACGTAATTTCCATGATACCGAAAACTACCTACGTGAACGAAAAAGACCTCATACAGGCTTGCCAACAGCAAGAGCGAAAAGCTCAGAAGTTGCTTTTTGATCGTTACTCCGCGAAAATGCTGGGTATCTGCCGCCGTTATGTAAGAAATCAAGAGGATGCAGAAGATGTGATGATTGAAGGGATGTATAAGATCATGAGCAAAATCAGTCAGTATCACGGTGGTGGTAGTTTTGAAGGCTGGATGAGAAGAGTAATGGTCAATGAAGCCTTGATGTTTTTGCGAAAAGCACATAACTTTAAAATGACCGTCGAAATCAGCAATATTGAAATCAAATCACAGATCACTGTGGAAGATCATTTAGCTGCCGAAGATATTTTGAAGTTACTTGAAAAATTACCGACAGGTTACCGAACGGTTTTCAACCTCTATGTAGTCGAGGGTTATAAACATCGAGAGATTGCTGAAATTTTAGAAATTAGTATCAATACATCGAAATCACAATTGATCTTAGCAAAAAAGCGTTTGAGATCTTTGGTTCAGGAGAATCGAATGCCGGGAGTGGGATAATAAGGAATAGATCACTTACGATAAAGTGATGAGTGAAAGATTCGCTGCGCGAATAGAATTTGAAATAAAATTATAAGTTTAAATACTCTTTTGAGAGAACGACAAATTTTTAAAATATTAATATCGTGAAATCTAATAAAGACATATCCGATTTGATCAGAGAAAATGCATATAAGCTAGAGCAACGCCCATCCAAAAATGCTTGGGATCGTTTGGAAAATCGCTTGAATGAAAAGCCAGCTAAACCTCGTTTTTCCATCAGAAGAATACTTTCTATCGCTGCGGCAGTTGTCGGCTTAGTGGGTTTTGGTGCCATGATTAGCTTTTCTTTTTTACAACAAGAACCTAGTATGGCAACTGCGAACTATGATGTTGAAACAATAGAAGAGTTTAAAGTAGAAGAAATGAAAATGCTGACTGATGAGGAAAAAGGCTTTTATGAAGTTGTTGAGTTTCAACATAAATATCAGGATCGATTGTCGAAGCCGATTATTGAAGGACCTAGAAAGAAAATGACTTTGGCGAAGAAGAAAAAGTGAATGATGAATATTTAATAATTAGGAGTACGAAAAAAAATTAGCAGATTTATTTTTAAAAGGATTTCTCTCAAAGAGATATAGATTTCATTCTTATGTGACTAATATGGTGAAAAAATCTTATAACCACATTAGTCACATTAGAACAGAAAAAATAAGATATTATTTAAAAGGATTCCTAGGTTCCCAATCCTGACTAGGCCGAAGATATTCGAGACCAGGTTTTACAAATTTGTTAGTGATCGAATTTCGATGTCGGAGATAGCAATACATCTCTTCCGCAACTGCTCCAATAGAACTTTTAATTTCCATCGCCGTTCTAGCAAAGACGACTTCCTCTACCTGTTGATCAATGCCTTCTCTTACTATATCGTATAAAATATTGAGGTAAATTTGATACTCCCGATTTAGGGATTGTTCGAATCCAAGAAAATGCGCTTCCAGCTCATGGTTATTTAGAATGGTCGTAAAATAACCAACCAATTTCCCATCTAAAAAATAACCCGTTAATTTAAATCGATCCGGAAATTTTTCTTTCAAAGCCAGTAAATAATGCTTATTCAGATTGACCATATTGAAACCAGAATTTGCAGCAATCCCTTCGTACAATTCATATAGTCGATCAAGATTGGCTTCGACCATTGCAGCATCAAATTCTATTTTTTCAAAATCTTTTCCTTTTTTAAAAGCCCGCTTCGTTCTGACCCTATATTTAGAAGTCATCGCTGCAGTATAATCTTCAAACACTTTCCACTCTGGTCGAATCTTTAAAACCATATTCGGCTGAACAGTAAATTCATTGAAGGATATCTTCTTTGCAAAATCTGAAGAGTAAGTGCGATTGTGTTCATAAAACTCTTTGATCAATGTTCCAGAGAGTTTATTTTTTCTTTTATCTAATTCGCTATGTGTATATTTTAAAGTCTCATCGAGGATTTGGACAAATCCGCTTTCATCCACCAAGTTCTTATCAAAATAAGTCCCATGCTCTCCAGTCAAAAGTAAATTACCATTGATTAAAACATTGAACTCTGCTTTGCTAGCAAGCAATCCCTTAAAGTATCTAGCAATAGAGGAAAAAAGACAAGGCGGTTTGTTATCATCTTTGTTCTGTATGTTTTGTTCTGCTTTAAAAAACTGAATCTGAAATAGCGAAACACCAGCCGGAACCTCGTTTTTATAATACAAAGCATAACAAAACTGCATCCCTTTCGGTGGATGTTTTTCGACTATAGATAAGTAATCTAGTTGTAAAAAAAGGTTATTATCAGGAGCCGCCTGTGCCCAATCTCTTCTCGAAATCTCCTTTACAGAATGGTACAACACCACACTAATCCCTTTGACAGACAGTACCTTACCAATTGGGTTAGAAATTTCCAAAATATCGATATTAGTGGGTTTACTCTTCATAAGTTAAAACAGACAACTAAATTAACATACAGATTTGTAATTTTGTTTCATAGCGGGGAATTTAACAGATATTTAAAAAGCAATTTAAGGACTTAAAACTCCTTAAGCTGTTTCAAACTCAAATGACACTTCCCTTCTTTCGTTTAAAATACGAAAGATCAAACCCATAATAAGGAGCGATACCGACATATTCCAGTCCTATTTTTTTGAGTACGCTTTGAGAAGGAGTATTCGTTGGCAAAGTGACTCCGGCGATTTCTTCTAGACCTAATGTATTGAAACCAAATTCTAACAAACATCGTGCACCCTCGGTTGCGTATCCCTTTCCCCAATATTTTGTCAAAAGACGAAAACCAATTTCAATTTCATCAGTATCGTCCAATTGTTTCAAACAAATCCATCCGATATTTTCTCCACTAGTTTTTTCAGTAGCAACAAAAATTCCTAAACCATCTTTATCCGCATAACCATCAACTCTCATTTCTACATAATTCTTTGCATTCTCATAAGAATCATCCGTCTCACCAATGTATTTCATCACCTCCGGATCAGCGTTCAAAGTAACGATCAGGTCAACATCCGTTTTAGCGAGCTTTCTCAAGGAGAGCCGTTCCGTTTCAAAATTATTTTGCATGAAAGTATTTTTTTGAATCAATTTGGACTTTAGAATTTGAAGAATTCAAAACGAAACAACGTGAGGCCAGTTTTTAAATTTAGCAGCCTATTTAAGTAATCCTTCTCTCTCATATTTTATTAAAAATATCAAAACCCAGATTGGGACTAAATTTTGATTTTGATTCTCTTTTTGATTTTGATTGTCTTATTGTTTAACTTCCCATTTCTTAATCTCCGAGATAGCAAATTTCTCATCTTTCCATCCTTTCATCTCCATTTTTCCAAGACCTTTATAATTCAAAAACCAATCCTTAATAATTGTTTGAGCAATGTTATATTCGATCATAAAATCCTCAAAATTAGTCGCCTGAATAATTCTCAAAGTAGAATCCACTGGGACTGCAATCAATTTAGTATCCACTTCTCCCCCATCCAATAACTCTAAAGCAGCTATCGGAATAATCTCAATGGATGTTCCTGTCGGCAAGCTCTCTGAAAGCACCAAAACATCCAATGCATCTCCATCTCCTCCTTTACTTTTATCCATAAGCGTTCCTGGAATAAATCCATAGTTTCCCGGATAAGGCAAAAAATCAACAACCCGATTTTTTCCATTTTCCTGACCTACTTTAAAAGATTTGCTGGCATAATCATATTCAATCTTTTGATTGGTTCCAGCAGGAATTTCAATAATCGCATTAATGCCTTGTCCCCCAAAAGCCTTGTTAGGCATCGGTTTTTTACTAGGCTCTAATTTACAAGCAAAAAAAGTAAGGACAACAAGCAAGAAAAGTAAATACCTCATAATATAATTGTAATTTTACGGCCGCAAAGGTAGTAAAAACTTGTTAGCTATTTGGCTTAGTCTATTTGTCTTAAGCAAAACACTTTTATAAAAAAAGACCTATTAATTTTGATCCCTTGGATAAAGCGTAAACTATTTTTTCAGAAAAAGCTTTTATAATAATATTTTATGCGAATCAGGTTTGAAAAATAATAACATGAACCCTAAGCTATTAGTTTATGCCTGAGCAAACACAGCATTAGGTATTCGGCATTAGGAGAGCCCTAATACCTAATGCCGTTTTTATTGGCTTCGAGCTAATTCAAAACCAATATTATTCAATTCCAAATTGACATACTTTAAGTAAAAACATTTTACATCACCTAAATCAATAAACCATGAGTGAGAAGACCTATTTTGAACCACAAGACTTAAAAAATTTTAAAGATATTACCGATTGGCAAGAAGATTATGGTAAAAAATTCTTCGATTATTATGGTGATGTTTTCAAAGAAGGTGCTTTGACCGAGAGAGAAAAATCATTGATTGCACTAGGTGTAGCTCATGCTATCCAATGCCCATATTGTATTGAAGCTTATTCTAGTTCTTGCTTAGTAAAAGGTGCAGATGAAGAACAAATGATGGAAGCGGTTCATGTTGCTGCAGCTATTCGAGCAGGCACGACTTTAGTGTATAGTACGCAGATGATGAAACATGTGAAGAAAAAGTCAATGTAATTTCAGAAGTGAGGAGTGAACGGTGTAGAGTGAGGAGATTGGCTCCATTTTTTAAAATAAAATATCAATTATAAACTCTTATGGCAATTAAGCAAAAAACTAAATCTCTAAGTGCTACAGATAATAAACTGTCTGATACTTTTTTCCAACTTCAGGTATTGAATGGAAAAGAATTGGTGGATGCAAAATTTCAAGGTTTCGCAGATAAAATTGCAGAGGCTGGACATCGCCCTTTAAAAAATGAAACCATTGAGATTTTTCAAATAAACATTGGAAAACTTTGTAATCAAACTTGTGCCCATTGCCATGTTGATGCCGGACCGGATAAGAAAGAAGAGAACATGTCAAAAGCAACATTGGAACGTTGTTTAGAAATTATTGCTGCGGTTCCTTCGATTACCACTGTTGATATTACGGGAGGTGCTCCAGAAATGAATCCGCATTTTCGATGGTTTGTAGAAGAGTGTACCAAATTAGGCAAGCAAGTGATTGATCGTTGTAATTTGACGATTATCATGGCCAACAAAAAGTACCATGACATGCCTCAGTTTTTAGCAAAAAATAAAGTTCAGGTTGTTTCGTCTTTACCTTATTTTTCAAAAAGCAGAACAGATAGTCAAAGAGGTGATGGTGTTTTTGAAGATTCTATCAAAGCCTTGAAATTACTCAATGAAGCGGGTTATGGAAAAGAAGGAACGGGCTTAGTTCTTGATTTAGTTTATAATCCTTCTGGTGCATTTCTTCCTGGTAGTCAAGAGCAATTACAGGGTGAATTTAAACGCCAATTGAAAAGAAAATACGATATCGTTTTCAATAGCCTTTATGCGATTACTAATTTGCCAATCGCTAGATTTCTTGATTATCTGATTGAGACTAAAAATTACGAGGAATATATGCAGACCTTAATCGAGGCATATAATCCAGGAACCATCACGGGATTGATGTGTAGAAATACAATTTCTGTTAGTTGGGATGGTTTCCTTTATGATTGTGATTTTAATCAAATGCTTGATCTAAAGGTTTCGGCGAAGGATTCTCAACACCTAGATACTTTTGATCTCGAAAAACTACTCAATCGTAATATTGTCCTTAATCAACACTGTTATGGTTGTACCGCTGGTGCAGGTAGTAGCTGTGGAGGGGAAATCACGTAGATTAATTTTGAAAAATGACCTGAGAACAAGGATTAACGGTTTTAGATTTTTGAAGTACACCAGAAGCTACCACTTCCTTCAAAAATTGCTGTTCGTTAATCCTTGTTCATAAATCAATATCTCCCCTCAATTCTCTCTTCTTTCTTAAAATCTAGAATTAAATTTATATTTGCAGATGTATAGGAATCGAATTCCTTATACATGATCTATTATTTTAAAAATAAAACGAAAGAAGAACGATGGAGCCAACGCTTATTCAAAATCTAGGAACACTTGTTATGCTTGTCTTATTACAAGCAGTATTAGGATTTGACAATCTATTATACATTTCTTTAGAATCGAAAAATGCCCCTGAAGAAAAGAGAAGTTATGTTCGAAAAGTTGGAATTGGGATGGCAATTGTTTTAAGAATTGTCTTATTATTTGTTTTACTAAAACTGATCGATCTATTTCAAGGAACACTATTCGAAATTCACCTAGGATCATTCTTTGAAGGTAAATTTAATGGCCATAGCCTTATTGTCTTAGCTGGAGGTGGTTTTATCATCTATACTGCCATCAAGGAGATCTGGCATATGATTGCCTTTCAAGATGGCAATGCGAATCAGAAAAGCCGTCAAAAATCAACAGGTCAAGTAATTTTTATGATCGTTATTATGAATCTTGTATTTTCATTTGATTCCATACTAAGTGCAATTGCATTGACTGATGTACTTTGGGTAATGGCTACAGCAATTATAATCGGTGGAATTTTAATGATCGTCTTGGCAGATAAGATTTCAGACTTCCTTTCTAAAAATAGAATGTATGAAGTGCTGGGATTATTTATTTTATTCTTAGTTGGGATCATGTTGGTCACTGAAGGTGGACACTTGGCTCACATTGACATCATGGGAAGTCCTGTACAGCAAATGAGTAAATCAACGTTCTATTTTATCCTAGTTATTTTGATTCTGACAGATATCGCTCAGGGAAGGTATCAGAAGAACTTGATGAAAGCTCAGAGGAAAGAGAAACAAGTGGAAGAAAAGGCGTAATCTAAATACTCCAAAATGACATTTTATAAAAATAACCTTATCTTTACAAGATAACTAATTATAAATCAGACTACTATGAAACTTCTACCAAGATTATTAATGGCCTTTCTCGCTATCTTGATCCTAGCGTCCTGTGTACCGACAAAAAAATATGCAGCGCTTGAAAAGGATTCAATAATGAACAAAAGAGAACGAGATTCTCTTCGAAATGCTTTAGATAAAAATCGTTTTTTAAAATATGATCTTCAACGAATGGAGGATCAAATGGAAAAAGATAAAGGTAAATATACAGAATTAGAAGATCGACTTTCCGCTTTAAGCCAAAATAACCAGGATTTGTTATTCCGATATAATCAACTACTTTCTCAAAACGGAGAATTACTATCTGTCAGTTCTGATGAAAAACTAACACTTACCGAAGAGCTTGCTGCAAAACAAAATCTACTGGATCAAAAAGAAAGAGAATTGTCCAATCTTGCTGATAATTTAAAACAACAGGAATTGGATGTTCAACGAATTCGTGAGCAATTACTCCTCAAAGAAAGTGAGCTTAATAATGTTGATGGAAAATTTTCTGACTACGAACGCCAACTTCAAGAACTTCAAACTGTTTTACAAGATAAAGATGCTAAGCTTTTAGCATTGAGACAAAGCATCAATAAAGCATTGTTAGGATTTTCGGATTCTGATTTATCGATCAGCGAAAAGAACGGAAAGATCTACGTTTCCCTAAGTCAAAACTTACTATTTGCTTCCGGAAGTGACAACATCGACTGGAAAGGTAAAAAAGCGATCATGCAGGTAGCTGAGGTTTTAAATACAAATCCTGATATTCTCGTCAATGTCGAAGGCCATACTGATTCTGATGGAAGTCCTTCCAGCAATTGGGACTTAAGCGTAAGAAGAGCAACCGCTGTCGTGAAAATAATCACAGGTCAAGGTGTAGATGCAAAACGAGTAACTGCCTCAGGTAGAGCATTTTACGACCCAATCGCGCCCAACAACTCTGCAAATAATAAAGCAAGAAATCGACGAACAGAAATCATCCTGACTCCAAAATTGGATCAGCTGTATGAGATAATCAATCAATAATTTCAGGAGTAAGAACGGAGAAGTGAAGAGTGAGAAGGAGGATTTGATCGCTTTCTGATTTGTATAAGTGATTAAAAATCAATACATTGCAATAGAATTAAAAAACAGTAGGGACGCCCGTTTGTAAACCTTATAGACGGGTGTTTCTTTTTCGCTTTAAGCCAGCACTATTCTTACCGGTTAATATCTCAATTTTAAGACATTTTTAATAACAGTTAAAAGAATCATTTGACCTGATTCATACGTTATATTAGCATGAGAAAATTTATAATCCTCTTTCTCTTCATATCAAACTTCATTGCTCCTTCCAATGGGCAAAGATGTAGTACTGATGAGTTGTATGAACAACATCTCCAAGAATTTCCTGAGCTTGCCGAAAGAGCCTTAGAATTAGAAAATAATCTCCAACGTCAGATCGCGACTCAAGCTGGTCAAAGAGATGGGGTTATTACTATTCCCGTTGTTGTTCATATTCTTTATACCAAAGAAGAAGAAAATATTCCAGAGCTTCAGGTTTTTGCTCAGTTGGAAGTATTAAACGAAGATTTTAGATTATTGAACGAAACCGTTCCTAATATTCCTGGTGAATTCAAATCACTAGCAGCAGATACCGAGATCGAATTTTGTTTAGCCTCTTTAGATCCAGATGGTTTACCAACAACAGGAATCAACAGAGTCGAAACGACCGTTGAAACAATCATAGATGTTACCAATACAAAATCAGGAAGACGCCCCCGAGCACTTTATACAGAATTAGGAGGAGCCGATGCCTGGGATACGGAGCACTATTTAAATATTTGGGTTGGAGAAGGTGGACAACTATTAGGAGCAGCAACCAATATTGCGGTTTCTGACTTTTTACCCGAAGAAGATGGGATCGTTATCGACTATAAGGTATTTGGAAATAACTGTAGTTTTGATTCTTCCAATCCTGATGATCCTATAAACCCTTATAACCTTGGCCGAACGGCGACACATGAGATTGGTCATTATTTTAATCTTCGTCATCCATGGGGTAATTGTGATGGAGATGATAAAGATTTTGTAGATGATACGCCACGTCAAGCAAGTCCTTACTTTGGTTGCCCTTCCTATCCGCAAATGTCTTGTGGAAGTTCTGACATGTATATGAACTTTATGAATTATTCAGATGATGCTTGTATGTCGATGTTTACCCAAGGGCAGAAAGAGAGAATGTTAGCGACCTTGGCTGGCCCTAGAGCTGGCCTGAAAGAGTCTGTTGGTTGTGCATTATTGAATGCACCTCAGCCTTTTAGTGATGAAGCGATTTTAGTTTACCCCAATCCTGCCGTCAATTGCTTACACATCGATTTCAATGCAGAGATTCCTGGCGACATAGATGTTGAAATGTATAATTCTCTTGGACAAGTGGTTTATCACATTGTTGAAAGTTCTAGAAATTTCAGGTCTATTGATACTTCTAAATTTGCCAATGGTATTTACTTTGTCTCTTTCCGAGCAGCTAAGCAAACGATTACGAAGACGGTGATGGTGATGAATTAGGAAGTAAATACAAGTTGTTGTTTTTCCAATCAATAGTCACTTCAAATTGTTCCAAGAATTCATTTCCGATGAGAAAACCAACTCCCTTTTCAAGAGATAATGGAATGTTCTTTAAATCCAGATTTCCTATCTGTACCTGACTTATTTTAATAAGCTCTTTATCTTCTTTCTCTTTTCCATTGCTATTGTTTTTTACATTTTTACTGTTAAGCGTATTGGGTTTTAAATTTTCTAAAAAAGAAAGATTTGCTGTAAGTCTTCCAGAAGAACCTGTATCCAAAATGAAATACTCTTCAACATTATCCAAGTCTATTTTAATTTTATTATGCCCCCACCCTGTTGGATTCCTAGGCACCATATTGATTCTAAATGCATTGGGGTTTACTTTTAAGTTTACTAAGTCATGAGAAAAACTTATCTGCTTTTCCACATAATCAATCTTCCAATTTGCTTTCCTCAAAATATTTGTCCCTATGATTCCATCTACTTTTTTCCCATTCAAATTTTCTGTTTTAATAAAGGATAAGTCTTCTACACCAATTCCTATATTTTGAAAATCAAGGCCTCCTATTCTTAACGCTGCAAGTATTCCAAACTGTGTTTCATGTTCTTCAAAAGAACTTCCACTTATTTTATTTTTTACAGTAGGTTGAAAATCTAAAACTTTCAAAAGGCGCTGATCTACACTAGTAATTTCCCAACCTGTATCAAATAAAAAATTATAGGTTTCCCCATTAATCACTACATCAATAAAGATGTGTTTACCTACATAATCAAAATTTATTTTTTTACTAAAACTCACTTGAGATACTTGTCCTTGCGTAGCAACTGCAACGATTTTCGAACTTGAACAACTTGAAAGAACAACCATGATACTGATAAAAAGTAATTCATTTATAGTCTTCATTTAACGGAGTTTTAGTTTATAATAATTAAGGGATATTTAAGATGCTCACTTCAAAGTGTTCGTTCATTAGATTATTGGTTGGTTCCAAATCATTACTTTAACATTTCCTTACAATTCTCATTTTTACCTCATTCCTTTTTTAGAATAAAGTTGTTCAAGAATGAGTTCTGAAATTAGTTTACCTTTGATTTAAAATCTATTTAAAATTATCACAATGGCTTTCAAAACAATCCTCTTCTTTTTTATAACCTTTTCTCTGGTATTTGTAATCTCTTGTAAAACACCAAAAGAAACTGATGATCCTTCTACCCTAGTTCGGGAAATGGAATTACAAAAAAATCCTTGCTTTGGAAAATGCCCTTACTATTTGATGACGATTTATAAAGGAGGAATTGTTCGTTTTGATGGCCGAAAATTTGTCAAAAAATTTGGGCTATACACTAAAAAACTAAGTAAATCAGAATACAAAGCAATTAAGAAAGCTTTCAAAAAAGCTGATCTATGGTCATTTAAAGACAGCTACATTAGTAATATCCCCGATCTTCCAAAACCGAGGTTAACTTTCCAGCAAGGTGATAAAGTCAAGAGCATCATCGGTGACATGAATCGTCCTCAGGTCGTTAATGATTTACAAGCAAAAATGGAAGCCATTGCGGAATCTGATGGTTGGACAGTACGTTCTGTTCCCAATCCTGAAATTCAAGATTATTATATTACCGATGAGTTAATCATTTCTTTAAAACCAAGACATGATGTGAAAGAATGGGTCAAAAAATACGAGAGTTGGAATATGGAAGTTGTAGAATCGATTTCGAAAAGTAAAAACCTTTGGCTATTTAAATTTGACAACCCTGACTTGAATCCAGCTCAAGTAATCAATCTACTTTCTCTAGACGAGGATGTGATGATTTTAGAATTCAATAAAAAAGAAGGAAGTCCGAAAAGGAATTGATACAACTCACTTAATCACATCTTTTTAATCTATTAATTTTGTACTCATACCTATATCTAAATATGCAAACAAATATAAAACTCCTCACGTTCTTTTTTGGGTTCAGCCTATTTTTGCTTGCTTGTAAATCCGATGCTCCAGTAGAACAAAAAACAACAGCTAAAACAGTTCCTATTGAAAGTACTTCAAACGATTTTCAATTAATGGAAGGAGATCTTTTATTTCAAGATGGTGACTGTGGTTCTTTTTGTGAAGCCATCGAAAAAGTAACCCATGGATATAATGGTGCGAGATTATCTCATGTAGGAATTGTAATCCAAGGAGGAGATAGTGAATTCGCTGTATTAGAAGCCATTTCTAAAGGCGTCGTTGAAACGTCAATTGATTCTTTCCTCAATCGAAGTGCTGATAAAGCTGGCCATCCAAAAGTGCTCGTAGGAAGATTAAAACAAGAACAAAAAGCATTAATCCCACCTGCCATACAAAGTGCATTGCAACATCGCGGCAAAGCTTATGATGAAGTTTTTAATTTGGAAAATGATAAATTCTATTGTTCGGAATTAATTTATTTTGGTTTTAAAGATGCGAATAATGGAACGCCTATTTTTCAATTGCGCCCCATGACCTACAAAGATCCAGCGACAAAAGAAACCTTCCCTATTTGGTTGGAATATTTTCAGCAACTGGGTAAATTTATTCCAGAAGGAAAACCGGGATTGAATCCTGGGAGTATGTCGCGATCTATTTATTTGGATATCGTTCATGCTTACGGAGAGCCAGAAGGGTTTCGGGGTTTGAGAAACAAATAATAAAATAAGCCCAATTTAATCCTGAATCGATTATTTTAAATGACAAAAAAAATAAACAGAGAAAAAGCAAAAATACTATTTGCTGAAACTATTCTAAAAAAATCAAATTGTGATTTACCAGAATTAAAAATTGATTTCCCATATTACGATTATGCGGAAGAAATCAATACCTATTTGAATGAAGGAAAATTAACTGGTTTATCTCGGAAAGCTCTTGATCAAATTCAACAAGAAGATTTATTTAATCTTGAATTTGAAGAAGCATTCCAACCAATTTATAGAGACTACTTAATTTTTACATTTCAATTTTCAACCAATAAATATCTTGAAAAAAAATTAGTAGAAATAGGAATAAAAGCTTCTGTTATTGGAAAAACTGAGCCTGCTGGTTTATGTCCTTGTTGTAAATATTATTCCATTGACTTCGGTGAAGATGGAGCCTGGGACATTTGCCCTGTTTGTTTTTGGGAGAATGGAGGAGATGGCCCCAATCGTATGACTTTGGAAGAAGCACAAAATAATTTTGAAAAATACGGCGCAATGAGTCAATCTCATCTAACTTCTATCGACCCCGAAGGAAAAATTAAATTTAGAAAAGCATAAACTCAATACTCCATGTCCAAAAAAAACAAAAAACTTGAAAGCTTAGGATACACGCTCTCCTGTATTGGAGGATTACTAGTTATTCTAAATTTGACCACCTGGAAAAATAGCGAATGGGGACTTAGCATAGCTATCTCTGCGGTCGTTTTAGCCCTCATAGGCATCTATTTGATTCAAAAAGCGAAAGGCAATCCTAGATCATAAATAGATATAAATTCTCTAATTTGTTAAAACCTAAAAAAACCTACCCAAAACAAAAAAATAAATCTTAACTTTAATTCAGTATTCATCAGATAATCATTAATCAATCTGATTACCCAATTCAAATACCCTTCCCGAGACCAATAAATGGCTATATTATTGTATAGTTATTTATATCAATAAATCGTAATAAGTTATCTTTGTTTTATAGCATTTGCTTTTCAAGCATTTTAAAAATGTTCGTAAATCAAATCAAAGAGCTAAAAAAGCTCCGTTTTTTATTTTACACCATTCAAAAAAATTGACTTGTGAAAAAGTTTAACCCCACGAGAATTCTCCTTCTAGGGATTTTCCTCTTTATAACACTACCAAATGTTAATGCTCAGCATTCCGTAGCCAGACAATGGAATGACGTAATGCTTGATGCCATCCGAAATGATTTCGCTAGACCAACAGTCCATGCTAGAAATCTATTCCATACCTCTGCTGTGATGTACGATTCTTGGGCAGTGTATGACAGTATCGCTCAGCCTTTCTTTCTAGGAAACAACATCAGAGGATTTGAATGTCCTTTTGATGGTATTCCAATGCCTGCAGATATTCAGGCTGCCAGAGAAGAAACCTTGAGTTATGCTATGTTTAGGTTACTAAACTATCGGTTTTCCAGCTCTCCGGGAGGTGCTTCGACGCTGAATAGTTTTATCAATTTATTTACCACTTTAGGTTATGATCCGAATAACTTTTCGCAAGATTATCAATCTGGTTCACCAGCTGCTCTAGGAAATTACTTAGCCATAAATATGATCGACTTTGGTTTACAAGATGGATCAAATGAGCAAAACGGTTTCGATAATGTATTCTACGAACCAATCAATGAAGCATTGGTGACAAATTTTTCTGGAAATCCAGACATCGCTGACCTTAATCGTTGGCAGCCACTGACACTTGATGTTTTTATTGACCAATCAGGTAATGAATTTCCATATAATACGCCACCATTTTTAAGTCCTGAGTGGGGAGAAGTTGTCCCTTTTGCAATGACAGATGAAGACCTTACGCTTCACCAAAGAGACGGAGATATTTTTTGGACTTATCACGATCCGGGAACACCTCCACAGATTGATATCGAAACAGGTGGAGGACTTTCTGAAGAATACAAATGGAATTTTTCCTTGGTTTCTATTTGGTCTTCACACCTTGACCCAGAAAGTGCCAATGATGTACAGATCGATATTTCTCCTGCTTCTATTGGAAATATTAGTGTAGACCAGTATCCAACAGATGTAGAAGGTTTAAGAGATTTTTATAATTTGATAGAAGGAGGAGATGTTAGCCCTGGGCATACACTAAATCCTGCAACCGGACAAGCTTATAATCCTCAGATGGTTTCACGAGCAGATTACGGTCGAGTACTCGCAGAATTTTGGGCTGATGGTCCTGATTCTGAAACACCACCAGGTCACTGGTTTACCCTTTTGAATTATGTAAATGATCATCCAGATTTTGAAAAAAGATATCGAGGTCAGGGAGAAATTCTTGATGAATTGGAATGGGATGTCAAAGCTTATTTTATGATGGGCGGTGCAGTGCATGATGCAGCAATTGCAGCTTGGGGTGCTAAAGGCTGGCATGACTATATTCGACCGATCTCAGCCATTCGAGCGATGGCTGATCTTGGACAATCTACTTCAGATACTTTGCCTTCTTATCATATTGGTGGAATTCCATTGTTGGACGGCTATATCGAATTAATTGATTCTACAGACGGCTTAGCAGGAATAGATTATGAGCATGTTGGAAAGATAAAAGTATTTGCATGGAAAGGTCCTGATTACATCATAAACCCTGCGACACAGTTTGCGGGAGTTGATTGGATCAGAGCAGAAGATTGGTGGCCTTATCAAAGACCGTCTTTTGTAACCCCTCCATTTGCAGGTTATGTTTCTGGACACTCTACTTTTTCAAGAGCAGCAGCAGAAATCATGACAGAATTGACTGGTGACCCTTTTTTCCCAGGAGGAATGGGAGAATTTACCGCTCCGCAAAATGACTTTTTAGTCTTTGAACAAGGGCCTAGTACTGATCTCATTTTGCAATGGGCAACTTATCGAGATGCTTCTGACCAATGTAGTCTTTCTAGAATTTGGGGAGGTATTCATCCACCGGCAGATGATATTCCTGGTCGTTTGATGGGTATTGAAATTGGGCAAGATGCTTTCAACTTTGCAGAAACATATTTCTTTACTGATGCAGATCAAGATGGCTATTTTGACTTCGAAGATTGTGATGATAATAATGCTTCGATCAATCCTGGAGTTCCAGAATTGTGTAATGGTTTAGATGAAAACTGTAACGACCTGATAGATGAAGACACAGACGTTTATTCTTATTATGCAGATACAGATAATGATGGTTTTGGAGACATTAATGCACTTCTAGATACCTGTGCTAATCTTGCTCCAAGCGGCTATGTAATGAATAGTTTTGACTGTGATGATTCCAATCCAAACATCAATCCTGATGCAATGGAAATTTGCGATAATTTAGATAATGATTGTGATAACATGGTTGATAATGATTTAACTATTTTCACTTATTATGCAGATACGGACAATGATAACTTTGGAGATTTAAATTCAGCATTAGACACATGTGCTACGCTTGCTCCAATGGGTTATGTCATGAACAGCGGAGACTGTGACGATACCGATCCTAACATCAATCCTGATGCAGAAGAAGCTTGTGATGGTCTAGATAATGATTGTAATAATGAAGCTGACGATGGCCTGACTTTTACCACCTACTATCAAGATTTTGATAATGATAACTTTGGAAATCCTGATTCAGAAATTCAATCTTGTCAGTTAGTCGCTCCAATGGGTTATGTAACAAATAACCAAGACTGTGATGATACTGATGAAAACATTAATCCAGATGCAGAGGAAGCTTGCGATGGTCTAGATAATGATTGTAATAATGACATTGATGATGGCCTGACAGTTTTCACTTATTATTTCGATGCCGATCAGGATACTTATGGAACGGCTGATGACTTTATTGAAACTTGTGAAGATACACCACCGATGGGTTATGTCGTCAATGATTTCGATTGTGACGATTTTAACAATACCATTAATCCTGATACAGAGGAAATTCCGAATAATGGAATCGATGAAGATTGTATTAATGGAGATTTGATCATTGCTGTAGAAGATAATGATTTTGATGAACGCATCGATTTATTTCCAAATCCTTTCATGGATCAATTGACGATTCGCTCAGAGTATCAAGGTGAATTGATTATTCAAATCCTTAGTGGTGATGGTAAATTGATTTCCAAAAATACTTTATTATTAGAAAATGGAACTAGTGCTATTGACTTAACAGCGATGCCTTCAGGAATTTATTTCGTAGTGATTTCAAATACGGAAGGAACAAGAAGACATTTTGAGAAAGTGGTGAAGCAGAAATAAGTTAGCAGCGTAATAAATTAACAAGTGAGCAATAAGTCTACCCTATTGCTCACTTGTTATTTTGCTAACTTGTTAATTTGCTATATAATCTTAAAAACCACTAAAGGTATCTTGATTTTGCCTACCGTAGGGGACTTTAATAAACTCCAGAGAACCTGGTTTTACTTTTAGAAAGAAAGAAAAAGTACCACGAGCTGGATACCAATCCATTCCCATCTGCCAGCAGTGAAGATCTCTATAAAATCCGAGCGTCGGATAGATCAATGATTTGGCTTTAAAGTCGTAAGAAATATTCCCAAAACGCATACTCCATTTTTCAGTCAATTGAACACTTCCTCCAGTCTGAATACTATTGGTTCTAATAAAAAAAGTATCCGCTGTACTTTCTAAAATCAAGTTGTGGCTAATCCTCCAATTCGAAAATAAATCCAATAAACCAGCATCCGCTAAGCCACCTTG
>CAKZTD010000037.1 GCA_937921595.1 uncultured Saprospiraceae bacterium | reverse complement strand
TGGACTTACCGAGATCGATTTCTTGGAGAAGATGGGAGAGGTGGATTTATTAGTATTGGGCCGGATCAAGGTCAAAGTTTACCTGCATCATCTAGAGATAAAAGCCGAGATTGCCTAAGAGATTGGGCGCTGATACAATCTAAAACAGAGCGTCATGAAGGAAATGGAATTTTGAGATGGGGAGATGGAACGGTTCATTTAGGATATTACTTGGCTATGTTGGCTATGGAATATCGAAATCTCAAAGATGCAAATGCAGGGACTCAAGCGGTGATCAAAGAGTTGTATTATGCTCTGAAAGCTTATGAACGTCTAGATACATTAGCAGAAGTTACGCTTGGGATGAAAGCGAACTTGAATGGCTTCTTTCTAAGGGATGATGTTCCTATTGATTTTTATGTAGACGAGACTCAGCCTTCTGGTTTTCGATTTATGGATTACGAAAAAGGAGGTTACGAATGTGTAGGTTCCGATTTTAATAAAGGAAATAGAGCGGTTGACCATGCAACCTATGTAAGTCAAGACCAAGTTACTTCTTTACTTTTTGGGTTTGCGTTTGTCAAAAAATTTGCGGGAGATGTCGTTTATAAGGACGAATCCAAAGAGAAGTTTGGAGATTTAGCCATGTTATATTCACACCTAGTTGTGTCTTATATGAAAGAAAGTAAATGGAAACTTAAAAGCCCGGATGGTCAAAAAATACCTGCTCGTTGGGGAGGTGATGCTAGAGCTTTTAATTCTTTATTTGCAGCCGGAGCAAAAAAAATAACTGAAGGTAAATTTGATTATAAATACAATGAAAAAACTTTCTTAGGACGGATGGCCAAAGGTTCTTATGGCTGGGCTTTTGGTTTGCACAATCGGCGAAATTATTCAATGATATTCAGGTTAATGTTGGTTTCAGATCAATGGTCTTCTGAGCGAATGGCGAAACGAGGAATCAAATCAGGTAAGATATTTTATGCTTTAGCCGATGCCGTTTTAAATGAAAGAAAATTGGATGATGCTCTTACAAAAGAAGATTTTGAAAGCATGATTAAATCAGCACCTATTAATGGGATTTGTTTCGGAACGCAAGATTGTGATGCTCCTGATGGATGGAAGTCTTCCCACCTTTGGTTTCATACCAACCATAAAAATGGAAATCCCTATGGTCAAACTTATGAATATCCTGGGATTGATTTTATGCTTTTGTACAACCTCTTTTATTATTACTATAAGGATGAAATGCCTGCGTTTAAAAACGCAGTGATTCCTTTGAAGAATAGAAAGAAATTGAAGATACAAGAAGATGATTTAAAAAGGAAGAAGGTAAAAAAGAAATCTTCTAATGGATAAGTAAGACTGAATTCCACCGATTATACTGGTCAGGTTCTTGATAAATATTTTCAGGATCTATAAGCCATTTACCGTCTACAATAAATTTATAATAATGTTTTCCAGGAGGGAGAGGAAGGTCAAGATACCAGCCATCTGACTTCTTTTCCATTTTTAGAACTTTCTCATTCCAGCTATTAAAGCTTCCACTTAGGATCACTTTTTTTGCTTGCAAATGATCAGGAAGTCGGAAGGATCTATTTTCTCCAACAAGTAGAATAGAATTCCACGTCTCATGTTCGTTTCGGATTTTGAGGCTATTAGCAGGATCATGTAGCCAGTGACCATCCGCAATAAATTTATACTCATAGATTCCTTGATGAAGCTCCAATGTTATTGCCCAACCATCATCAGTAGGAAGCATTTTTATTTCTTGTTCATCCCAGTTATTAAAAGAACCAGCAAGAATGACTTGTTTCGCATTTTTGTGCTTTTTAAGTTTAAAACTTACGTTACCGCTTTCTGAAATTACAGCTAGCTTTGGACTCAATTTAGACATATCAGAAATAAAAGTAGAATCAAATTGAGATTTAATTTCGGAGGTAGGTTCAGTCCAACCAGTACCATTGATTTTGTACTTTACAGACCAAGAGAGTTCTTCATCAAAGGTTTCCAAATCCTTTTGTAATTGATAAATATTATTTTTTAATTTTTTTAAACTCCATCCGTTTCGTGGCCAACTGATTTGATCATTGACAATAGCTGAAATATCAATACCTGCAAATTCAAATATTTTTGAAAAATCAGCAGCTTTATCATCTTGATAATCCCTGATGTCGAATTCTAAAAAAACTTTACCGTCTTCCATAAAATAAGAGGGTAGGGTGTCTGCTTGTCCATTGGCAAGTACACCGAAAAATAAATAACAACAACAGATAAGGATAAACCTCATTTTTTATGGTCTTATGTATTCCAGCTTATGAAGGAATAATCTTTGTTTTTTATAATTAATACTAAACATCCAAGGTGCTAAAAACTCATACCCCAAAATTCCATCCAATTTGGTTTTATAAATAGAATTGAGATATTTAAAGTTAATCAAAACAGTGGACATACCTCCACATTTATATCTTTCTTTCAAAGCGACTCGATATAACTTTCCTGCAAGCGCGTCTACACTTTCTGCCCCCGTATTGGTAATCTCTATGGTTTTCAGGATTTTAAAATTCGACATGATGTTCTTAGAACGTCGAATGTTTAGTAAGTTGTACTCCGCTCCTGTGTCGAGTCCCATTCGCTTTTTCTTCTTATTTACGGTCAAAGTAATTACTGGAATATGATTACCCATTTCAAAATCTACACTATCCACTTTTTCCATGGTATGCGGTAATACGGTCAGGATATCACCATTTTTGTTTGTTTTAGAAAAAGTCAAAACCCGGCGACGATAGTCAAACATGATCTCAAAGTTTTTCAAAACATCATAACCAATCAAGCCAAGAATTTTTGTTCGCTTTCTGTTTTCTACTTGCCGCAGATCAATTGTTTGCGCTTTTACATTTGAAATAAAAATTCGATCAAAATTGAAAGTATCTACAGCTAAGGAACCGAGTTTACTTGTTTTGCCTGCTAGACCAACTCCATTCATCCCAGCAATCAATTGATCTGGATTGAAATAATTATCATTTAAAACTAGCCCATTAGCTCCAGTATCAACAATAAAATTTCCTTCTATCTGGTTCACTTTTGCTTGAATAATTACCAGGCCTCCAAGTGATTGGAAAGGAACCAAAACAGAGTTTGGAGTATACGCAGCAGTGTATGGAATGGTTAAGTCAACTCGTGGAAGTTCATCCACAGTTGTAGTTCCAGCCCAAGAGTACAATGAGCTGAGAATTAAAATCAGGAAAATGGTAGTAGATTTGAAAGACATAGCTTTGGTGTAAAATCTATGCCTAAGATAGGTTGCTTTTTACTAGTCAAAGAATGTGAAAAGTTAAAATGAGAAGTTTTAACTTTTTGATGAAAAGTGATTTAGATTTATTAAACTTCTCTACACAATGTAGAGAAGTTTAGTAATCCTAAATAATTAAACAAGGTCCTTAAGCATAAAAACCTCATCCAAAACAATCCGGCCTTTTTCATTTTTTCGAACCGTAGCACATTCCGTTTTAGGATCATGCTCGAAAAATAAGATTTGCTTTTTATCCGCTGCAAGATCCAACATCGCCGCCTTTTCTTCCATAGTAATCAGAGGTCGAAGGTCATAACTCATCACATAAGGTAGGCCAATGTGAAAAGAGGAAGGAATCACATCCGCGCAATAAACTAAAGTGAAATCGCTATGATGAATATACAAGGCCATCATGGCTTCAGTATGACCATAAACGAATTTTATATCAATGTTTTTAAAAACACTTGGGCCATCTTTCTCGTCGACAAATTTCAAAACTCCAGCTTCTTGTAAAGGCAAAATATTTTCTTTTAAAAAAGAAGCTCGCTCTCTTGGATTTGGATTTAGAGCCCAATCAAAATGAGTTTTGTTAGACCAGTAAGTCGCATTTGGAAACGTAGGAACCAAATTATCGTCTTCATCTTTCTTAACTGCTCCGCCGCAATGATCAAAATGTAAATGAGTCAAAAAGACATCGGTGATGTCTTCTGGCTGAAGCCCTTTTTCTGCAATAGAACCAATGAGGTTGTCTACACCATGTGGTTCAAAATGCGATCTAAATTTTTCATCTTGCTTTTCTCCAATTCCACAATCCACCAGAATTTTTCGATCACCATCTTCTATCAAAAGGCAACGCATTGCCCAGGTACACATGTTGTTTTCGTCTGGCGGATTCAGTCTTTGCCAAAGTCTTTTTGGAACAACGCCAAACATCGCACCACCATCTAATTTAAATAATCCGGTATTGATTACATTTATTTTCATGAAAAGCCAATTTTATGTTTTGAGGTTCCGTGTTTCTGTTTTAAAGCTGCCATTCGAATAGCAGTAGAAGCAGCTTCAACTCCTTTGTTGCCATGCTTCCCTCCAGCTCTATCTAAAGCCTGTTGCTGATCATTAGGCGTCAACAATCCAAAGATAAATGGTTTGCTGGTTGCAATGCTAAGATTCGCTAAGGCGGTTGCTACAGCTTGGTTGATGTACTCATTATGAGAAGTCTCTCCTTTGACTACACAGCCTAGACAGATTACGGCATCCATTTTTTCAGAACTTGCCAGAATCTTTGCACCGACTGGTAATTCAAAAGCTCCTGGAACTTGTTCAGTATAAATATTCTCTGGTTTTGCACCATGTTTGATCAAAGTATCATAACAACCTTCGTAGAGTGCATGTGTAATTTCTTTGTTCCAATCAGAGACAACAATACCAAAGCACATTTCAGTAGCAGATGGCATAGATGCTTCGTCGTAGGTAGATAAATTTTTTAATGAACTTGCCATTTTTATATAGGGTTTTTTCGATGATTTTTTTATAAAATCACTTAATTGAAAGCTAATAAATCGGGTTCGAGATAGCTCGTTTTCGCTAAGGTAGAATGGAAAATATCTATTCCATAATGAAAAGCTAAAATATCTTTAAAATTATTTTTAAGCCTTGGGAATTCATTTATAAAATCCTGAAAAGTACTTGATTTAGATTTTTGAACAAAATGATAGACTACTTTTACTGCGGCTATAGTCAAGGTCATATTGTATTTATCTTGAGCTCCCAAATGGCTAACGTAGTTGATGATCTGATTGTTTACCTTTTCGATAGCTTTCTCTAAACCGTATTTTGTTACATGTATCCAAGCCAATCTTAAATGAGCTTCATGGCTGAATAATTCAGGAGCTAATTTACTTTGTTCGAACTGATTTTCAAATTCATAATCAGTAAATTGAAAATGATTTTCCACTATTATAGGTTTTAGGTTCAGTGATAAGTTGGCCAAACGAAAAAAGGTAGAACCAAGAAATTGATTCTACCTTTTTTATAAAAGAATAGGGTAGACTATTGTTTGCTGTCTACTCTAGTAATATACTTTTGAATGCTTTGACCTTCTCTACTTGTAGGAAAGTCTGTTTTTATTCTCATAAAAGCAGCTTTCGAAGCAGCCATATCTCCTTGCTTTTCATAAAGCAAACCTAATTTCTTAAGGTAGTAAGTCACTAAGACTTCGTTATCTCCAGCAGAGGTAGCTTTTTTATAATTAGCAATTGCTTCGTCAAATTGACCAAGTTCACCATAAGCATCAGCCATTGCTCCATATTTTGAAATAGGAAGTAAGTCATCTTTAGGACTGAATTCTTTCAGATAAGAAAGAGCTACATCGTAATTTCCTAGGTTTAGGTATGAAATACCCGCATAAAGCAATGCTGAATTAGCAGCATTTGTACCTTTATGGTTTTCGATGATGTCTAAGAAACCAAGATTTCCACCACCTGGATTTTCAAGTGCCAAAGCAAAAGAATCTCTTGCAAATTGATCTTGAGCGAATCTTAAAGCTTCTTTAGCATTTTTTTCGCTAGGAACAGATACAAATTGCTGGTAAGCAAAGTAACCACCAATCAAAACAACGAAAGCGATTAATCCACCAATGATTAGTGTAGAATTCTTGTTTACGTAATCCGATGCTTGTTCTTTAGCCTCTACTAGATCGACTAATGTTTCTTCCTGTTTCTTGTTATTTCGTCTTCTTGCCATTTTATAATTTTAAGTTTTTGGGTTTTGAATCCCAGTGTTTTGAAAGTATCAGTTTTTGAAAAAGTCACGCAAAAATAAGGAAAGTTTTAATTTGATGCTGTATTTAGAACAAAAAAATAGGAGTACTTTAATAGCACTCCTACCATTTTGTGTAATTTTCTTTATTTTATTGTTTGTTTATCACCAATTCTGTATTTAAGTAGAATAGTAGTAAACATTATACCAATGTCTCTATTTCAGCTAATTAGTCCAAATATGGATAGTCTTTTTGAACGTAATTATCATTATAAAGTTCGCTAGCATCTGGAAGCGGAGATTCTTCTGCAAATTTTACTGCTTCTTCAATTTCTGCTTTAATTAATGCTTTTATAGCATCAATTTCTTTTTGAGTAGCGATTTTATCTTTTATAATCCGAGATTCTGTCATTTTCACAGG
>CAKZTD010000036.1 GCA_937921595.1 uncultured Saprospiraceae bacterium | reverse complement strand
ATCAATCCTTAGCATCAACAATAATGGATTGGCAACAAGTATTGCTCCCGGTGAAATAACTGTAATTGCTAGTGTATTGCTTGAAGACAATTCCAGAGTAGAAGATCAATTTGACTTGGTAGTCAGTGAAACACCCGTTGTCATTATTGATGAACCAGAGCCAGAAGATCTAGAAAGAACTGGAACGATTGTAACCACCAGTTCTTATGTTATGACCGGGGATTTTCTACTCAAAAAAGATGGCGATAATTTACTTTTAGAGATCGCTGAAAACTACCAAGCTTCATCCTTACTTCCGGGGCTTTATGTTTACCTAACTAATAATCCAAATACTATTAACGGTGCGCTCGAAATTGAAAAGGTCACGACTTTCAATGGTGCTCACTCTTATACGATTCCAAATGCGGAATTAGAAACCTATAACTATGTTCTTTATTTCTGCAAGCCTTTTAATGTAAAGGTTGGAGATGGAGAAATTAATTAAGGATTTAAATTAATTTAAAAACCACGATTTTTTATAAAAAATAGATCTCACTATTCCTCTCTAAATAAAAAACAATGTTCAATTCTAAAAATATAATCAGCCTCTTCGTTCTTACATTGCTAAGTCTAAACGTATTCGCAGGTGGTGGGTGGCCACAACCAAAAGGTCATGGTTACTTCAAGTTATTTCAATGGTGGGTCGTTGCTGACCAACACTTTACAGATACTGGTTTGATCGACCCAAATACAACCAATGGAATTTTCAATACCGGATTCTACGGTGAATATGGTATCACTGATCGGATCACCGGCATTGCCTATGTGCCTTTTTACAGCAGGGCTTATTTCAATAATACGGTCTCCGGAACAACTGGAGAAATTATCGATAAAGGAGAATCTATCAGTTCTTTTGGCGATACTCAACTAGGCATTAAATATGGATTGATTGTCAACAAACCTGTTGTACTGAGTGCGACCTTGAGTTTTGGTATTCCTATTGGAAATGAAGCTGGTGGTGAAACGGGAAGGTTGCAAACTGGTGATGGAGAATTTAATCAAATCCTTAGATTGGATGCTGGAACAGGGTTTAAAATTGGGAAGGTGAATGCTTATGCAAATGCTTATCTAGGTGTCAATAATAGATCAAATGGATTCTCTGACGAGTTTCGTTTTGGGATTGAAACCGGAGCGATTTTTTTTAAAAATAAAATAAGTGCTAGCCTTCGGTTATATGGAATTCAGTCTTTCGAAAATGGAAATCTTGGAAGCCAGATTAATAGTACGAGCATCTTTGCAAATAATAGTGAGCACTTGACTTTCTCTCCCGAGATTGCTTACAACATTAATCAGAAATGGGGCGTGTCTGCTAATTTCGCAACGGCTCTTTCTGGTAAAATAATCTTTGCAAATCCAGCGTATTCGGTTGGTGTGTTTTTTAAATTGTAATAAGATATTAGACATTGGTCATTAGTATTAATGACCAATGTCTAATCACTAAATTTATTCTTAACCTTCCTCTTTCTTTTCTTCTGTTTGAAGTTTTGCGGCTTCCTTTCTTTCTCTATTTCCTGAGATCCATCGAATAAGCCCGATCAATCCCAAAACCCATAAAATCCCACCAAAAACTAAAACCGTATTTGCCAATGCAACTCGACCGCTGCATGCTAAATTGCAATATATGGCTGCTACCAAATACCCCAATAAAAAGGTAAAGGCAGCACCGAATATAATAATTAGAAAAACATCTCCTCCTGTTACTTTTTGACTAGCTCGAATATTTTTGATAAAAGATCTCAATTTTTTCTTGAGTACTTTTCTATTAATTCGTCTCTGTTTTCTTGAAATTTTACTAGGTTTTTTATTGATTTTTTTTGGGCCTAAGACTACAGGCTTGACCTCATACATAACATCCGCAGCAATCATTATGGAGGATCTCGACAATTGATTTCCCAGATTACACATCAGAATAATTGTGCTCAATAAGACCAAGCCTTGAACACTCTTGGTTTTTTGATATGAATATTTAAACCAACCTTTTGTTACTCCTTTCAAAGGATGTAATAAGCAAGCAATGATAAACAAGGCAACACCGATGTAGGAGATTTCCCAAGGAAAAACAACATCAAAAGCAAATAGATAAATTCCTGCAAAAAAGTAAAACCCTAGCAATATAGTTTCTAATAAAATAAGGTACGAGATTGCCTGTACTCTATGATTTCTTGCCCAAAGTGAAATAGCTTTCATAATTTTTATTTTTTTTAAAACTGTTAGCCTTTCTTTCCAAAAGGAATGACCAATCCCACCCAAGGTAGACCTATAGTTCCTTGTTCACCATCCAATATTTCTGAAATCGGAACCAATAAGCCATAATCAAGGGAAATATTTTCCCATACCGTTCGACCTCCTATGATCGAGAGCACAATATTTTCTGTAGAATTTCCCACAAAATAATTTTCTGTCATCAGGTAAGTCCTTTTACTAATCCTCAACATTCCACTAGCTGAAACAGTAGGTGCATTTGCCCATTCTCCGCCAGCATATCCATAACCTAAACCAATACTAAAATTCGCATCTTGATGACCAACAGTTGCCATACCATAGGTAATACTTACAAAGGCATTATCTAGATTCGAACCTAATACCCCCAAGACCAGCGCACCTACCCCAAGGCTAACTTTATCTTTTTTAAGAGGAAAAGAAAATTTCGGTGTAAACCAGACTGGTGTTACATTTGCTCCAACTAAAAAAGTTGGTACAAGTCCTACACCTAATGTAAAATTATCTGTCAAGCCAACGCTAACCTGGTTGATAATCACCCCAATGTTTTGATAATAACCTTCTCCTCTCTTCAAGCTAAAAGCATTAGGCCCCCAGAAGTATCGACTAGATTGAATATTGGCTCCCCAATATTCTCCATCTAGATATTTGTTTGAATCGATTTTAGTTTTCGATTTTATATTTTCTTTTTTGATAGTGAGAATCCCTAGAGAAGTGGTTTCGATACTTAAGGATTTTTCATCTTCAGAACTAATCGTTCCATAATATTTATTTCCATCATTAGTGATGATTTCATATACTTCAGTAGCATTATTTTCATCCTGTGCAAATAGCTCAGATGTCAACACAAAGCTCAAAAAAAAGAAGCCTATTAGTTTAAATATAGACGGCATATTCTTCATATTAAGGGTGATCAATACAAGAGACAAGGTATATTAATCTTTCAGCAGAATTGAATGAAGGTTGGATATAGTCATATTTTATTTTAGCTAATATCAATTAAAGGGAACTACAATTCCTAAGTATGGTAATGCACCTAAATTTTGGTCATTATAATACATAATCATTTCTGTATCTTTAATCGCCAGCAAACCATAATCTAGAGAAATTTTTCTCCAGATTGTTCTTCCTCCGATAACAAACATATAAAACTGACCTCTTTCAGTTCTATAACCTTGCACATGATTCAGTATATTTTCACTAAACAAATAAGTACGCCTAGCGACACGAATCGATCCACTAAATGAGAAAGAAGGTCCTCGCATCCATTCTCCATCGAAACTACCATATCCTATCCCTGTAGAGAAATTAATATTTTTGTTTCCATAAGTTCCTACCGCATTTACAATCCCGATATTTCCTGTATATTCATCAAATAAAAAGGAAGCAATAAATCCTCCTACACTTATATGAAGGTTCTTATTTTTAGAAGGTAATTGAAATTGAGCGGTCAACCATACCGGTGTAGATGAACCATCAATTAAAAAACCAGGAACCAATCCAACACCAATCGAGGAACGATCAGATGTAGCAACATTTATATGATTGATAAAGACGTATTTATTTTCATAATAACCTTTACCTTTTTCATGCAAAAATCCGGTAGGAGACAATATGTATTTTCCATAGACTTTATTTTCTCTCCAAACCTTCCCATCGAGCATCTTTCTTTCATCATGCTTTTCACGGAACTCAATGTCTTTCTTCCTTAAGGCCAATGTCCCCAAATATTCAGTCTTTAAAGAAATAGCTTTACTATTTTCAGTCAAAATTTTTCCAATAAAAACATTTCCATCTTTCATCTCTACTCTCCAAATAGAACTAGTATCTTTTGGCGTTTGCCCTATCATTTCAGAACTACCTATTACGATAAAAATTCCGAAGAGAAATAACCTAATGATTGCGATGTATCGATTATTCATTTATATCCTTTGTTTGTAAATAACACACTAATATAAGGTCCTCCAAAATTCCCTCTCACGAAAGTATCTCGATTCGAAGGAAGTATATATCCAAAATCCCAAGTTGCTTTTCTAGCCATTGTTCGGAAAGAAATATCGGTAAAAGACCCGAAGGTTCCACCGCCCATCATTTCCAATCGAAAGAAGGAACGATTTTTTATTCTCAAGAGTACACTGGTCGTATAGAAAGGCCATTTGAAAAATTTACCAGCTCCCATTCCGGTTCCTATCCCAGCACTTACCTGATAGAATTCATTGCCGTTTGAAATTGCGGTATATACCACTCCCGCTTTACTTGTACTACTTTGTTCTGAGACTATTACCCCTGAGTTATGTAAGCCCAAATATCCGACACTCATTTTTATTTTTTTTGATCGGAGTGGTATTTTAATTTTTGGGCTAATCCAAAAATTAAACCCATCAAAATTAAAATCCAACAAAGGAATTATACCCACACCTAAAGAAAAGTTTTCCCTAATTCTATAATTAAAAGTATTTCCATAAATCAAGGTATTTTGATAATAAGTTGGTCCAATATCTCCTGTTGGTGTAAATGTATTATGATGTGGAAATTTATACTTTGGCCAATAGACTCCATTGATTAATGATGACTCATTATAAAGTTCCATGTATCGAACCTTCCTCAAACGAATTTCTAAAACCCCGAGGGATTCTGTCTCTATCACAATTCTCCCTCTGTTCCTTTCCAATAGCTTTCCATAAAAAATATTATTATCCCTTGTCTGAACGTACAATACAGGAAGACTATCCTTAGTAATCTGCGTTTTTCCAATTTGGAAAAAGAAAAATAAAAAGAAGGGCAAAATAAAGACTGGGTTTATTTTTTTCATAGCTACTGACAAGTTATCAATTTCCTAGTTTATTTTATAAATCATAACGTAATATTAACTTATAGCGTTGCGTATCATGGCCATCCTAGCCTTTAGGCCTCATTATAAAGACTTTTCTCCTTCTAGTTGTGGAAAACTTCTTCCAAACAAAGACTTCTTTTCCAATAAGATTCAGGTCATTTTTTCATAACTTTATGGCTCGTACTAAAGTCAAGCTAAGTGCATGGGCAAAAATAATGATAGGTAGTTAATTAGAAATTTAAGAACGATAATCAAATGCTCAAGAATATAGTAATGTGGTTATATCGTTATATTACTCACATAGCTGCATAACCGTATTATTCGAATCTAAATCAGAGCGGATATTTTTATTTTTTTTACAGGATTATTATTGTCCTAGCACTTGCTGAATAAGTACTGTTAAACAGAGAAAACTATCACGTAGGAAATTGAGATTGATAATAGAAAAATTCTTCTTTCGTTTTAGAAAGGGGCAATCTCCTTCTTTCAAATACATAATTACCAAGAATGCCAGAATTCGTACACCTGCACTGCCATACGCAGTATTCATTACTTGATGGAGCTTCAGACATAGGGACCATGATGGACAAGGCTGTTGCTGATGGTCAGAAAGGCGTTGCCTTAACTGATCACGGGAATATGTTTGGGGCCTTTAAATTTGTAGCCGAAGCACATAAACGAAATATCAAACCAATTATTGGTTGTGAATTTTATATGGTGGAAGATCGTCATAAAAAATCTTTCTCTCGTGCAGCTGGTGAAAAAGACGTAAGGTATCATCAGCTCATGTTAGCTAAAGATCAAAAAGGATATGAGAATCTTTGTAAGCTTTGTTCTCTAGGTTTTATAGAAGGGAAGTATTCAAAATATCCTCGAATCGACAAGGAGCTAATCGAACAATACCACGAAGGACTAATTGCTTCTTCTTGTTGTCTAGGTGCTGAAATTCCTCAGTCGATTTTAAAAGGTGATCTCGAAAGAGCAGAAAAACAACTCAAATGGTGGCTTAATATTTTTGGTGATGATTACTACATTGAATTACAACGTCACCGAGGCTTAGAAAATATTGACCAGACTGGTGTCAGTCAAGAAGACATCAATCAAGAACTAATCAAACTAGCAAGAAAGCATAATGTAAAAATCATTGCGACCAACGATTCTCATTATGTGGAAGAAGAGGATTGGGCATCGCATGATATTTTATTATGTATCAATACTGCAAGTATTCTTGAACAAGAAAAACGATTTAAATTTCCTAGTTCTGATTTTTATTTCAAGACTCAGAATGAAATGAATAACATCTTTTCAGATGTACCGGAGTCAATTGATACGACAATGGAAATCTTTGATAAGATTCAACCGCTCCAATTAGCTAGAGATGTTTTATTACCTGCCTTTCCTTTACCTCCTCAATACAAAACTCAGGATGAATATCTTAGAGGATTGACTTATGAAGGGGCGAAAAAAAGATACGGTACCATCACGCCGAAAATCAGTGAACGATTAGATTTCGAATTAGAAGTTATCCGCCAATCTGGATATCCGGGTTACTTCTTGATCGTTCAAGATTTCACGAGTACGGCCAGAGAGATGGGTGTAGCCGTTGGTCCTGGTCGGGGTTCAGCAGCAGGATCTGCGGTGGCCTATTGTGTTGGGATTACGAATGTCGATCCAATTAAATACGATTTACTTTTTGAGCGTTTTCTAAATCCGGAAAGGGTGTCCATGCCCGATATTGATATTGATTTTGATGATGTCGGTCGAGCAAAAGTAATTGATTATGTAATTAAAAAATATGGCCGAAACCAGGTAGCTCAGATTATCACTTATGGTTCTATGGCTGCGAAGTCTTCGATCAGAGATGTAGGACGGGTACTCGATGTACCACTTTCTGATGTAGATAAAGTTTCAAAAACTTTTCCTTTGAATTTATCTGCTACGCTTAAAAAAGTACTTGCAGACAAGGACATTGATCCGAAGCTGAAAAGCAAGATGAATTCTGAGGATGTTGAAATGGCTTATAATTTTAGAAAGCTATCGGAAGGAGATGACATCATTGCCAGAACGATTAGAACAGCAAAAAAACTAGAAGGCTCCATTAGAAATACAGGGATCCATGCATGTGGAGTTGTAATTACTCCTGGTGACATTACCAACTACGTCCCAGTAACCGTAGCAAAGGATTCTGAACTTCTAGTGACTCAGTTTGATAATAGTGTTGCGGAAGATGCAGGACTATTGAAAATGGATTTTCTTGGATTGAAAACTTTGACCATCATCAAGGATGCTTGCAAAATGGTTGAAGAAAACAAAGGAATTAAAATTGATCCGGATTTAATTCCACTTGATGATGAAGCTACTTATAAACTTTTCCAAAAAGGAGAAACGGTTGGTATCTTCCAATATGAGTCTAGTGGAATGCAAAAATATATGCGAGAACTAATCCCTAATAAATTTGAGGATTTGATCGCGATGAATGCCTTGTACCGTCCAGGCCCTTTGGCTTATATTCCAAACTTCGTTGCTCGTAAAAATGGTCGGGAAGAAATCACCTATGACCTTCCGGCAATGGAAGAATACCTGGCAGAGACTTACGGTATTACTGTTTATCAGGAGCAAGTGATGCTCTTGTCTCAAAAGCTAGGAAACTTCTCGAAAGGTCAGGCTGATGCGCTTCGTAAAGGAATGGGTAAGAAGAAAAAATCAATCATCGATGCACTCTATCCAAAGTTTATGGAAGGCTGTGTCAGCAATGGTCACCCTAAAGAAGTCATTGATAAAATTTGGAAAGACTGGGAAGCATTTGCTTCTTACGCCTTTAACAAATCGCATTCAACTTGCTATGCTTTTGTCGCTTTTCAAACAGCTTACTTGAAAGCACATCATCCTGAAGAATTTATGGCTTCGGTTTTGACACATAATAAAAGTGATATTGGAAAACTAACCTTCTTTCTTCGAGAATGCAAACGTATGGGACTTGATGTACGTGGACCAGATGTGAATGAAAGCCAAATGGATTTTTCTGTTAACAAAAACAAACAATTGCGTTTTGGAATGTCAGCATTGAAAGGTGTAGGTGAAGGACCGGTAGAAGCTATTCTAACTGCTCGAAAAGAAGGTGGTCCTTTTAAATCTGTTTTTGATATGATGCGTCGATTGGATTTAAGATCAGTTAACAAGCGTTGTATTGAAAGCTTGGTATTAGGTGGTGCGATGGATTTGTTTGGAGAAACACCACGTTCTATTTACTATGCTCCGTCTGAAAAGTTCAACACCTTTATGGAGCATCTCCTTCGTTATGGAAATGCTTACCAAAATCAAAAAGCACAAGCTTCGAATTCTCTCTTTGGAGATTCTGAAGATGTAATGATTCCTGAGCCTAAATTACCAGAGGCTCCACATTGGAGTTTGATAGAAAAATTGACTCGAGAAAAAGAAGTGACTGGAATTTATATTAGTGGACATCCGCTTGATGATTATAGAATTGAGGTTGAAAACTTCGTTACTTGTTCCTTAGATAAAATTGAAAATTTCAAAGGTCAAAATGTCAACGTTGCTGGAATTATTACAACGGCTCAACACCGAATAAATAAAAAAGGAAACGGTTGGGGATTATTCACTTTGCAAGATTATAATCACTCTATTGAGTTTCCGCTGTTCACAGAAGACTATCAAAAATTCAAACACCTACTTGAAGTTGGCGCTGTTTTATATATCAAAGGCCACATGCAAAAACGATGGAATAGCGAAGAGTTTCAATTAAAATTAAAAGAGGTTAGACAATTAGATAGTATCGGAGAAGAAATGACAGAATCAATTACTATACGAATTCCTTTGGAAAAAATTACAAAAGAATTGATCGACGATATTGATAACCTTTGTAATACTCATCAAGGAAAGCACCAACTCAAAATGGTTTTTATAGATAAAGCCAATAGAATATCTTTGGATCTTCTTGCTCCAGATACTACTGTGAAAGCAGATAGCGATTTCATCGGTGAATTAGAACGGATCGGTGTTCGTTATAAAGTGAATTAAAAAAACAATTCAAGCTTTAAGTAGTCAGGTGGTCAGATCCTTAACCCACTTGACTACTTAAGTTCTTGAGCACTTAATATTTATGCAAATCAAATTTCTCTTACTCTTCTTACTTTTAAGTTCAGCTACCTTTGCACAACTAGACGAACAAAACGCTTTCAAAGCAAGTGTCGGACTAAGTGGACATGCCATTGAAAAAGTCAATACTCCTACCCTTTTCTTAGCTTATCAAAAAGATTTTTTCCCAAAGACTTTGATCGAATTGAATGCTGCATGGGCCACTCCGGTAGATGTCAGTACGGAAGAGTTTATGCAAGACTTGCAGAGCTTCCGATTTGGAATGAATTTTCTTTTTAAAGTATTGGAACAAAGAAAACAGACCTTTAATGTAGGAATGGGCTTTTCTGGAGGAATGTACAACACCGACGGAATTGTCATTGCTACTCAACAGGATAATTCTGGTACGGAATTTTTACCGGGTTTTACACTGGTAACGGAGTATAATTACATTTTGCCAAGTCAATGGTTTTTTGGAACAAGAGCGAGTATCTTTAGATATGATTCGAATCGGAGGGGCTGGTTTTTGGGAGTGAGTTTGGGCTATCGGTTTTGAGAGGGGCGCAGAGGACGCGAAGAGGCAAGTTACAAACTTGCTGATATATCCCACTTTCATTTACAGTCTCCTGTCCTTCGACGATACTTAGGGCAGGCTCCGACTTTAAACTTAAAAGAGTATTCAATAGTACAGGGGCAATCTCTGCTGAAAAAATATTACATGAAGATTTCCGGTTTTACAATGGTCAAAAATGCGACTCAATTATACTACCCTATCAAGGAAGCCATTCAATCTATTTTACCTATTGTTGATGAATTTGTAGTGGCACTTGGAGATTGTGATGATGACGACAACACCCGTCAAGCAATTAAAAGTATTCGCTCCGATAAAGTTAGAATCATTGATACTGTTTGGGATTTGAAAAAATATCCAAATGGAACGGAAAACGCACATCAGACTGATCTCGCGAAAAGTCATTGTAGTGGTGACTGGGTATTTTACCTTCAAGCTGACGAAGTCATTCATGAAAAGTATTTACCGCTTATAAAAGAAAATTGCGAAAGACTTTTAGATGATTCAGAAGTGGAGGGTTTACTTTTTAATTATGTTCACTTTTGGGGGGATTATAATCATTATCAAAATGGACATGGTTGGTATAAAAACGAAATTAGAATCGTCAGAAACCGGAAAGATATTCACTCCTGGGAATCGGCACAATCATTCCGACGCATTCCAAA
>CAKZTD010000035.1 GCA_937921595.1 uncultured Saprospiraceae bacterium | reverse complement strand
GGGGATGAAAATTATTTAAAAGCCTCTTTAAGTTTGGCGAGAGCATTCTCTTACAAACGCGGGCGAGCAGTGTATTTTAGATTGTTCGGGGGAGCCTTTTTGCAAAATTCAAGAAGAGATGCAGGGAATGTTTCCAACCGTGGAACAAGAGGAACTTTTGCTTTGACGCATCAAGGATTTAATGATTATACTTATGAGAATCTTTATCTAGGAAGAAGTGAACAGAATGGCTTTTTGTCTCAGCAAATTAGTATCAAAGAAGGTGGAATGAAAAATGCTTTTGGTAGCGCTCATGCCATTGGTCAAAGTAATAATTTTATACTATCCTGCAACATCAAAGCAGATCTACCAATGAGATTGCCATTAAGAATTCCATTAAAACCATATTTCGATTTTGGCTATTTTGATGATGCCAGATCAATTGCTTCAGCGTCTAGTTTTAAAGATCAATTCCTATGGAGTGGTGGACTAATGCTTGATTTTTTTAATGGAGGAATAGGCGTTTACTTTCCAATAGTCAATTCGAGTAATATGGAAAGTCCTTACGCTGATAAAAATAATTATTGGGGGAAAGTGACGTTTAATATTGAGTTTAATAAACTAACACCTTGGAAGCTGATGGATAATATAGAGTTTTAAGTAAGGGGATAATAAAAAATATAATGATGTGGCAATGTGGTGATATAGCAATATAACTACATTGCCACATCACCACATCACCACATGGTTGTTTATTCCTTTCTCATGTAAAACAACTCCGAGCAATTCTCTCTCGTCAAAATCCGGTTAGCCATTTCATGGATTTGCTCCGCTTTCAAATTTCTATAATGATGAACTTCTTCGTTGATAATGTTAGGATCGCCAAGTAATTCAAAAAAGGCCAAATTAATCGCTTTGTTTAAAACACTAGCTTCCGAAAAGACGAGTGTACTTTCGATTTTGTTTTTATATTTTTGCAGCTCTTGTTCGCTGATCACTTCTGTTTTTAATAATTCTAACTCTTTCCAAATCGCAGTTTCTGCATCTTCTAATTTTACACCGTCCGCAGGTTTACCTTCGATGATCAAAAGCCCAGGTTCGATATTGCCAGTAATGTAAGCGTCGATCTGAGAAAATAATTTTTGTTCTTTCAAAAGCTTACGATATAACCTAGCAGATTTTCCATTACAAAGCACATCAGACATGATGTCAATCGCGTAATAATCTTTGTCACTTCTAGCCGGAACGTGGAAGGCCATAAATAATGCATCGAGGGGAACATTCGCCTGATGTTTTCTCTGGATAAATTCTTTCTGAGGAGGTTCAACCGGAAGTTTTCTTTCTGATCTTTCTCCTGCCGGAATATCGGCAAACCATTTTTGAGTCAGTTGCTTGATGTTTTCAGTTTCTACATTTCCAGCAATCACGAGGATCGCATTATTCGGACAATAATGTTTTTTATAAAAAGATTGAACATCATCAAGGGTCGCATCTTCGACATGCTTTGGAATTTTTCCAATAGTCGGCCAGCGATAAGGATGAACTTTATAAGCCATATCCGCGACATGATGCCAGACATCTCCATAAGGTTGATTGAGACAAGTCTCTTTAAATTCTTCAACCACTACCTTTCGTTGGATATCCAATTTGCGTTCATCGATGTTGAGATCAAGCATCCGGTCAGACTCTAACCATAGAACCGTTTCCAAATTGTCAATCGGTATGATATTATAAAAATTGGTGATGTCACTATTCGTAAAAGCATTATTCTCACCTCCAGCTTCCTGAATTGGAACGTCAAAATCTGGTGCGTTCCCAGAGCCACTGAACATGAGGTGTTCAAATAAGTGAGCAAATCCTGTCTTGTCAGGAGATTCATCCTTGGCACCAACATTATACAATACATTCACTGCTGCCATCGGTGTGCTGTCATCTTCATGAACGATCACCCTTAATCCGTTGTCTAGTTGAAATCTTGAGAATTGAATCAATTTGCTTTATTTTTTATTGAGTTGTAAAATTAGTGTTTTTTAATGGAAAGAAGTGTGTTTTGGTATTCGTTAGTTTTTAGTAGTAAAAAAAATAAAATCATGATATCGTGAGGTTGTTAGTAAGCAGCTAAGTATGCGAATAAGATTTGAATTTACAATGGAACCTAAGTGCATGATTTTAAACGGAGTGTCAGAGGTGTTAGGTATTCGGAGAGCCCGAATATCTAATACCTAATGCCATTTTTTAAAATTAGAGTAAATAGAATCTAATTACATTTAAATCCTGACTCGCATTAAGTGTTAATTTTCTTGATGAAACCTAATAAAAAATAACTATTTCGTTATCAAAAGATGAAACGATTTACTGTTCTGATTTTACTGACATTTATTTTGGGAGCTATCCAACTGAATGCTCAAGGATTTAAAGGATATCTAGCTTTGGGATCTAACCTAACCGATGCCTATCTAACCGAATCGGGAAATAGTCAGCAAGGTTCTCGTATAGGATTAAATGTTGGACCTGGAGTTTCAGTCATCATGAATAGAAATAGACGATGGGAAACGAGTATGGAATTGTTATATAGTCAAAATGGACATTATGTAAATCTCGTTCAAGTTCCAGCTATTGCTTTGAATAAAATAACGTTACACTATATCGAAGTACCTTTATCATTGGCTTACCGTTTTAATATTAAAGATAACGAGAAGGAACGTTTTTATAAACGTAGTATTAGTGGTGGAATTATTTATGCCCGTTTATTCAAACATAAAATCATAGCTGTCGATGGTACGGATTTGACGAATGATGTTCGTTTTGATCAAGAAAATGCTTTACTCTTTAATATTGCTGCGACTTCTTTTTTTAGTGAATCTTTTGCTTTAAATGGAAGAGGGACACTATCTACTTTTGGAGAATGGACCATTGCATTGCGCTTGTTGTATTATATTTAAAATAGACCTTCTTATCTTCTAGGTTTAATCAATGATATTATTTCCGTATTAGTTTTTATATCTATCAAACACCAAAAAAAAACCTCCCCCTCACACCAAAAACAATTCTTCTTACATCTTTATAACCGTAAGCTATTCCAAAAGAATTTTCGAAAAACTACGATGGTAACTTTCTACCGGAGCGTCAGGTGACGCTATCGGGCAGGGAAACTTTTGTCAACACTTTAAATTTTTTAAACATGGATCGACCAGATATTTCTAGACTCAACAAAAACCGAGGACTTTATCTCAATGTAGGATTTATTGCTGCACTTAGCCTGACTATTTGGGCATTTAATTATACGGTTTACGAAACAACTGAAGAGTATAAAGTCCCAACAGAAATGGAAGAAGAAGAACTCATTCCAGTGCAGCGTACTGCTCAGCTAAAAAAGACTTTGCCGCCACCTCCTTCTGTAAATCCTTCCAATGAAATTTTTGAAGAGGAAGTCGTATTTACACCAGAGCCAGAACCCATTGATCCGATCATCGTTCCTGATGCTCCGATAGTTGATCCGAAGCCTATTGTGAAAGTACGGCCGCCAGCACCGAAGGTTGTTGTTCCTGTGGAACCAATTGATGAAGGGCCAGAGATGCCATTTATGGTAGTAGAGCAGATGCCTCGATTTGCAGGTTGCGAAGGCCAGAAACTTAACGATTCAGAAATGAAACAATGTTCAGATAAAGCAATGCTAGAATATATTTATTCAAAAATAAAATACCCTTCTATTGCTAGAGAAAACGGAATCGAAGGAACAGCAGTGGTTTCCTTTGTAGTAGAAAAAGATGGCTCATTAACAGATTTAAAAGTTGCAAGAGATATCGGTGGCGGATGTGGAAGAGAAGTGATTCGAATTGTAAAAAACATGCCTGACTGGATTGCTGGAGAGCAACGTGGGAGAAAAGTCAGAGTACAGTTTAATCTTCCAGTAAAATTCAAGCTGGATTAAATACTCCTCATTCTTCGACTTCGTTCAGAATGACATTACCTCCTGAAATTATTATTACGGTAGTTTTTCGACGACAAGAGAGGGGCGTTCTTCATTTATGGAGGCGTCCTTTTCTATATTTGTTTCAAAAACTCTTTCAAGTTTAAGAACGACGATAGGAGTTCATAACTTGAGAGGAGTCAATAATGACAAGTTTTCAAACTTGTCACACCAAAGATTAAATTCTAAAATCACCTAAGAAAATTCCTTTAAGTGATTTCGGAAACCTAGTACGGTTTAGATCTGCTTTAAAAACCAATCCTTCTCCGCAAAGATTTCCGTGCTGCTCACTCGTTGTCGAAAGATCTCCTTTTCTTTTTTGCTCATCGCTGGTAGCTGCAAAAGTTGACGCGTAAAAGAGATGATATTGCTATAATGAGTTTTGCGATATCCGAGGTCATTACTTCGTTGGAGATAAATACGTAAACTTTCTAATAAGCTTTCCAACAAATTGAATTCTTGTAATTCGTAATAGATTTTGAGCTGAAGAATTCGTGCACCGAGAAAAAGAAAAGAGGTTTTTGTTTCGACTTGGATGAGTTCTTCAAGACTTTGGCCGAGTTGGTTTTGCTCGTAGTAAAGTTTGCCAAGACTATAATGATAAAGTGGAATTCTGAAAATAGGTTTTAAGTGTCGTTGATATTCTTTTATAAAAGATTTTGCCCATTCATGACGATCCAATTTTGAAGCAAGATTAACAATGTTGCTATAAGTGCTTTCCAGTAAAATACCATCCTCTAAAAGGAAACCTTGATTTAAACTTGCCAGATAAAGTTCGAGTGCTTCCTTTATAAAATCTTTATTTCCTGTGTTTAATTTTCGAATACTATAGTTTATGGTGACGGTATAAATGTCTCTGATTTCGGAAGCAGGGAAATGATGCTGGTTTTGCGAAATGGCTTTTTTTAGTTTTGAAAAAGAAGCATCATTGTCTTTGTCAATTAAGATTTGATAACAATAATAATAAATGGCAATCGCAGGAGTTTCCAAATAGTCAGGATGTTGTTTTATAAATTGAACAACAAACTCAAGCAATCGGATTTCATATTTTTCTTGTTTGATATTTTCTCTGGATAAAGCATTGCAAGCTTGCTTAAGTTTTGTACTCAAAAAATAAACATCAAAGAGATCACTTACTTCTTGAAGATTCGTTTTTACTTTTCGATTATTACTAATGATGTAATCGTATTTTTCAAAAGCTAAGTCATGTTTGTTTTGCAGATAATCAGTACTTCTAAAAATTTGTTTATCAAGTGCTTTTTCGGTCTCTTTAATAGCCGACTCAAAAAGCTTTTCGTTTTTTAAACGGCGATAAGCCTTGGCGAGATAAAACTTTTTAGAAGCTTCATTTTTCCGCATTTCAGAAATACTTAGAAACCCTTCCAGTAATTTGAAAAGCCGAGAAGAAAGCAGATTCCATTCGGTCTTCGAGAAATCCTTTTTGGGAAAGACCGCTTGCCAGAAATACTCCGCAGGATAAATCCTTCCTTCTCTTTTCCAAACTTTAAAAAGCTCCAATACATCTGTTCTTTTATTAAAAAACGGAGCACTCAAATAAGCCTCAAAATTACTTATTTCGCGTTTTTCAAGTTGATGCAGTACTTTAAATAGCTTCATTGGCGACTTTTAGTAAAAAAAGATGAATCAATGCGAGAATATTTTTTGTATTAAAAATAATGTAAAATATTGATAATTAATTATTTATGATTACATAGTTTGTATTTTTTATTAAAAATGTACTTTTAAATGACCATAAACTTCAGCAGATTTGTATCATAATATCATCATTTGTTTTATCTTAAAATAGCTTATGAAAAAGAAACTAATTTTATTGATCTTAATATTGTCGGGAATCTGGTCGAATGGATTTGGACAAACTTGCTTACCGGATGGAATCACATTTACTTCTCAGGAACAGATTGATGATTTTGCTATTAATTATCCAGGGTGTACGGAAGTTTTAGGGGATGTGGAGATTCTTGGAAGTAATTCGGAAGATATCAATAGCTTGGCTGGCTTAAGTTCCATCACAAAAATACATGGAGATTTGTACATTAGGGGGATTTGGGGTTTGTTTAATTTATCATCACTATCAGGTCTTGAAAACTTAACACATGTTTCTAATTTGACTCTTCTTTCTACTAGCATTTCGGATATTAATGCTTTAAATGGATTAACGAGTATTGGAGATGTTTCGCTAAGAGGAAACGAAAATTTGCAGTCTCTTTCTGGTTTAGAGAATTTAGAAAAGATTGGGGTTTTGGATTTACTTGCTTCTTCTATTATGCCTTTATATGATCTATCTATATTGGAAGCATTGGATTCTATAGATGGAATACAGCTGTTTAATTTTACCGGGCCAATAAATCTATCTACTTTTCCCGGTTTGTCTAACATGAATAAATTAGAGGTAGTGTTGATTTCTAGTTGTGTGGGTTTTGAATCTTTTTCTGGTTTAGAAAATATAGACACTATAAAAAGGTTGACGATAGGAAATAATAATAACATACAAGATTTTTCTAGCATTAGTAATATAAAACACATAGATAGATTAAAGCTAAATAATTGTGATAGTTTGATGAATTTTGTAGGCTTAGAGAATATTGAAACCCTGACAGAGTTATATCTTTTCGATAATGATGCTTTGCAAAGCTTTGAAGGGCTTAACTCTTTAGTAGAGGTTTCAGAAGATTTTTATTTATATAGTAATGATGCTCTTTCGAATTTTAATAATTTAACTAATTTAATTTCGATAGGAAGAGATTTAACGATTAGCGTTAATAATTTATTGGTAAATCTTATTGGTTTTGAAACCTTGGATAGTATTGGTGGCAATTTTAATATATTTGGAAATCAATCCTTGGGGAATTTGGAAGGAATAGATTCCTTGCTATTTATCGGAGGAGATTTTCATATTGATAATAATGATAACTTAACGACTTTGTCTTCGACGAGTGGAGGTTTATATTTACAGGATTCACTCTTTGTTAATAATAACAATCAACTTTCTTTTTGCTCTTCTCCCTTTGTCTGCGATTTTATAAGTACTAGCGATAATTATATTTTTAGTAATAATGCGGAAGGTTGTAATCAAATAAATGAAGTATTACTCAATTGTTTTGACAGTCTTGGATACACCCTTCTGATCGGTAATGTGGTTTTGGATCATGACAATAACTGTGAAGAAAGTATAGCAGATCAATATTTGGAAAACTGGATTGTCAGTGCTTCTATGGATTCTATTTCGTATGCCGTATCTACAGACTCAATGGGCTATTACTGGCTGCCGGTACCTACTGGCGAATGGCAACTCCAAGTAAATGCACCATCGGGATATTTTGAAAGTTGCTTCGGTGATACTATTGTTTCGACAGTAGCTATGGGCGATTCGATAACTACAGACTTCTTTATTCAGACTCAAGGTGATTGCCCTTATGTTGATCTTCAAGTTTCTTTATCCACTCTACGTCCTTGTGAATTAGCAGTTATCTATATAGACTATTGCAATTATGGCGGCTTGCCAGCTGAAGATATTGTATTTGAAGTGACTCTAGATAGTCTATTGGAATTTTCTACGGCCTCTACAAATTATACTATAGATAGTTCAGGAAATTGGATATTCGAAATCGATTCCCTTGGTGTTGCTGAATGCGGTCAGATTCGAATATCTTCTTACGTCGATTGTGATAGTGCAGAGATCGGTGATATCCAATGTGTTGAGGTCAATGTATTAGCGGAAGAACTCTGCGATCCTGATTCTCTCTGGGACGGTTCGATTGTAACAGCCACTGGATTTTGTGAAAACGATAGTATTTATTTTGACCTTAAGAATATCGGAAATGGGAACATGAGTCAGGAAGCTCAATTTCGGATAGAAATTATTATCGATGATATTGTGCTATTACTTGATGTGGATGATTACCAATTGGATGTGGACGAAATGCTTTCATTGGCTTATGAATTGACGGGGGACGGTCTTCGAATAGAGGCAGATCAAACTGAAGGACATCCGATTTATGAAGAAGCCTCAGCAGTCGTTCCTTCTTGCGATGATGCGGCAAATAATATCATTTTGACATTCGTACCGACTAATGATGGCAATCCATATTATGAAGAAACCTGTGGACCGATCGTTAGTTCTTTTGATCCAAATATTAAATCAGTCCTTCCAATCGGATTAGGCGATGAGCATGGAATAGATACCGACTGGCAACTTGATTACAAGGTTCAGTTTCAGAATACTGGAAACGATACCGCATTTCTTGTTGTGATTAGAGATACGCTTTCTGAAAACCTGGATTTGACAACACTAAATGTTACGGGAGCATCACATCCTTTTGATTGGTCTTTGAATCCTGGTCGCGAATTGGTTTTTACTTTTGAAAATATCCTACTGCCAGATAGTACGACCAATGAAGAAGCTTCCCATGGACAAGTTAATTTTTCAATCACACCGAGAGCAGATTTATTACCTGGAGAACGAATTGAAAATAGTGTAGAAATTTATTTTGATTTTAATGATCCGGTATTGACTAACACGGTGTTTCATACCATTCGAAAACCAGTAATCGCCTTCAGTGAACATCAAGATTGGTGTGAAGGAGGAGTGTATGCGGGAATTGCAATTTGGCAAGATACAAGTATCCAGTTTTGGACGGAATTTTTAGAATATGATAGTGTTCGTTTTGTTCATTTCAATGTTTTACCAAATGTGGTAACGGAAGATACTTTAATGATTGGAGTAGAAGTTGGAACTTATTTTGAAAATATTTTAATACTCGGAGATACCACATTTACTCAAAGCTATGAAAATCAAATGGGGTGTGATAGCCTGGTAACTTACTTCGTCAACGGATTGACGGACATAAATGAAAAGCTCTTTACTCAAGTAAAAGTGTATCCCAATCCGGTTAATAATTTCTTGCTGGTTCTCGATCACCAGAATAATGAAAATCAAGCTTGGGAACTTGTAAATAATCTAGGGATTGTTATCTGGAGAAAACAACTAGATGCTAACGAAATTTTAGATCAAATATCAATGGCTTCATTTCCTGCAGGTGTCTACTGGCTTCATGTGAGAACTAACACGGCGACGTCAGTCTGGAAAGTCGTCAAGCGATAGAAGACTTGATCTCACTTATTAGGTTTACTAAACTTTCAAAGTTTAGTAAACCTATATTTGTTTTAAAAACCAATCCTTCTCCGCAAATATTTCCGTATTGCTCACTCGTTGGCGAAAGGCTTCTTTTTCTTTTTTGTTCATGACCGGGAGTTGTAAAAGCTGACGCGTAAAAGTAATCACATTTGTATAATGTTCTTTTCGATAACCAAGATCTTTACTTCGCTGAAGGTAAACCCGAAGACTTTCCAGTAGGCTTTCCAAAGGATCAAATTCTTCCAACTCGAAATAGATTTTTAATTGTAAAACCTTGGCTCCAAGCAAAAGGAAAGACGCTTTGGTTTCTACTTGAATTAATTCTTGTAGACTTTGTTCTAATTGTCCTTGAACATAGAATAATTTTCCTAGACTATAATGAAATAAGGGTTCTTTATAAGATGGTTTTAAGTGTTGTCGATATTGATGAATAAAATCGTAGGCCCATTCATGTTTGTTAAGTTTAGAGGCGAGAGAAACAATATTGCTGAAAGTGCTTTCCAACATAATTCCGTCTTCTAACAGGTAACCTTGCTCTAAACTTAGCACATATAATTCAAAAGCTTCTTTGATGAAAAGTGTTGAACCGGTATTTAGTTTTTTAATAGAATAATTAATCACAACAGTGTAAATGTCTCGAAGTTCTGAAGGTGGAAAGAGCTCTTGATACTTGCGAATGGCTTCTCGTAGTTGTATAAAAAATCGCTCATGATCTTTTGAATTGATGGCTTGATAGCAATTATAGAAAATGGCAATGGCTGGAATTTCTAATTTTTGAGGATTAGATTCGACGTAGTTAATTGCCTCTTCTAACATGTCGATTTTATAAGATTCTTGATTTATTATCTGTCGGGACAATGCATAACAAGCTAGTCTTAATTTTGTGGCAATACTATAGTTGTCTAGATTATCACTAACCTCTTGAAGATTGCTTTTCTCTTTTCTATTTAAGCTAATAATGTAATCATACTTTTCGAAAGACAAATCATAAATACCTTGCAAGTAATCAGTGCTTCTAAAAATTTGTTTTTCTAAAGAATGATCGGCAGCCTGAACCGCATTTTTAAATAGTTTTTCATGTTGAATTTTCCGATAGACTTTTGCTAAATAAAATTTTTTCTGAGCTTCATTTTGCCGCATTTCATTAACTGCTAAAAACTCTTCCAGAAGTCTGAATAAACGAGAAGCTAGCATGTTCCACTTTTTAGAATCAAAGGCTTGGTCTGGAAATATTTTATGCCAGTATACTTTTGGAGGATGTCTTCTTTTTTGCTCGCTAATCCAGACGTTTAATAGTAATTGTACATCTGTTCTTTGGTTGAAAAAGGGGGAGGAAAGAAAACGTTTAAATGTGTTCAGTTCACGTAGATGGAGCTTATTTAGTATATTAAAGAGCTTCATTTGTTGTTAATTTCAAATTTATCAAGTTAGAATAGTGATAATTATTTGCGCTAATCTAATTATAAACATTTGATAATCAGTGTTTTTTAAAATATAAGTTTTGAATTATTTTAAATATTTGTTCTTTTGCAGATGGAGAAATTGGGTCATATTTGAAGTGTAAATAGATATTGAGACCATACTAAAATTAAATACCATGAAAAAGAGATTGATTTTTTGCCTGCTTGTTTTGTTTTTTATAGGGAAGGTACAATCTCAAACCTGTATTCCAGACAGTATCATTTTTAATAGCCAAATAGAGATTGATGCCTTTGCAACGGATTACCCTGGTTGTACAGAAGTACTAGGAAAAGTAATTATAAATGATAACGCTTCTACACCAATTTTTAATCTTAATGGTTTAAATCAAATCACTGCTATAGGTGGCGATTTGATAATTGAAGAAAATGATGAGTTGCCAGATTTGCATGGCTTAAATAATTTAGAAAATATTGGAGGAAGCCTAATTGTTCTGGATAATGACGGAGCATTAGATAGTTTAGGAGGGCTTGAGAGTTTAACGAATATAGGTGGTGACTTTTTTATACATGAAAATTTTACCTTGGAAACCTTCTCCGGTTTGAGCAACCTGACCTCTATTGGAGGCTCAATTAATATTCGATATAACTTTACACTCGTTGATTTATCTGGCTTAGAATCTGTTACGACTATAGGGCAGGATTTATCGATTAGAGGTAATTTTAGTTTAGCAGAACTACCGCAATTTAATACTAATGGAATATTAAATGGAGATCTTATTATTGGTGGTAACAATTTGGAAAATATAGAAAGCTTAAACAATTTCACAACGATTGGTGGAGGATTAACAATAATAAATTGTCTTGTTTTAACCGATTTGTTAGCCTTAAACAATATTGTCTCCGTAAAGTCTTTTACACTCCAATCTAGTCCACTAATAGCTGATCTTGCTGGACTGGAATCAATGATCGTTGATAGTACTGTTTCAATATTATATAACGATGCACTCCTCACTTTAGAAGGTTTGAACAATGTTACTAGTTTGATAGGGTCAGTGTTCGTAACTAACAATGATGTTCTACTAAACTTGAATGGTTTAAATAATTTAACAAATGTAGCGCAACGTTTTTGGATTCGTGATAATCCTCTTTTAGAAAACATAGAGGCGCTGAGTTTGCTTACAGAAATTGGTCGTGAATTAGAAATTAGAGAGAATCATGCCTTATTAAATTTAAGTGGTTTAGAATCGCTAATTTCTATTGGGGAAGAAATTAATATAAGTTTTAACAACGGACTGACTTCTGTGAATAATTTATCTTCCTTAATTTCATTAGGAGGGCTTTCTGTTTCGAATAATCCACTTTTAGAAAACCTAGATGGCTTCGAAAATATTACAGAATTAGGAGTAGAATATTTAATAATTTTGAATAATAATACCTTAGTCAGTATAGAGGGACTCGGGAACATTACGTCGGTATATGGTACGGTAAGAATTTGGGGGAATGATCTTTTACCTAATTTACAAGGCTTGGAATCTTTGACTACTATTGAAGACAGTTACCTTCAAATTAGAGACAATGCTAGTCTAGTGGATATCTCCGCACTCTCCTCTTTAAATTATAATGAAGGTATCCGAATTGAAGAAAATCCATTATTGCAAAACTTAAATGGACTAGGAGGACTTCGAGTTATTATAGGAGATTTGAGAATTTTTGACAATGATGCCTTGTTGGATATTTCCGCACTTGATAGTTTGGAATCGGTCACCAATCTTGACCTAACGGATAATGATGCTTTACAACATGTGGACGGCTTGGATAATTTTAATCGAGTCTATCAAAAAGTATGGATTCGAAATAATTCAAATTTACACAACATACTTGGTCTTTCTAATGTGGAGTTTACACTTTCTACAGATTCGATTACCATCGTTGATAATCCGAGTCTTGAAATTTGTGGATCTGATATGCTCTGCGATTACGTATTAAATGGCGGCGATATTTTATTGGAAAATAACTTGCCGGGTTGTAATGAAATCAGTGAATTACTATTAGCGTGTTATTCAGAACTGGATTATGTCAGTGGAAAATTAGTTGCTGATTTCAATCAAAATTGTATCGATGACAACGAAGACGGAATAGGGGATTGGCTCGTAAGAGCAAGCAATGAGGATTTTTCTTTTTCGGTCAGTACAGATAGTATAGGGAATTACTTGATTCCATTAATTGAAGGAGAATGGAATATCAGTGCAACTCCTTCAACTACCTTTTGGTCTTCCTGTATTCCTGATTCAATGGTGCAGTCCTATGCAGTAGGAGATACAACTATTATAGATTTTGTCTTAACACCACAAGCACAATGTCCTTTTATAGATTGGGATTTAGATATGCAATTGTTGAGGTTTTGTAGAAGTAGGATATTGACCTTGAGTTATTGTAATTACGGGACTGAGCTAGCAGAGGGTATAGCGATTGA